>JAICKM010000712.1 GCA_025927935.1 Chloroflexia bacterium
AACCAGCGGCACGATCTGCGTGGAGCTGGTGAAGAAGCTACAGGACAGCGGCGCGCGCTTCGCCCAGGTGCCGGTCCATCATTATCATCGCGTGCATGGGCGGTCGCAGTTCTTCAACATTCCCCGGCTCTGGCGCACCGCGACGCAATTGCTCCAGTTGTGGTGGAAGCTGGTCGTGCGAAGCGATAAGCAGAGCGTGGCCGCCGCCTCCCGGCGCGCGCAGGGTAAGTAAGCGTGCCCCCGGTTCTGGACCACCTCCCTGACCTCTATCGCGGGCGCCGGGTCATGATCACCGGTGGCCTGGGCTTCCTCGGCAGCAACCTCGCCCGCCGCCTGGTCGAGTACGGCGCCGAGGTGCTGCTGATCGACTCGATGATCCCGGAGTACGGCGGCAACATGTTCAACGTTGCGGGCATCGAGGACCGGCTGCGCGTCAACATCAACGACGTGCGCCTGGAACACGCCATGCGCTACCTGGTGCGCGGGCAGGAGTACATCTTCAACCTGGCCGGGCAGGTCAGCCACCTCGACAGCATGACCGACCCGTTCACCGACCTGGAGATCAACTGCCGCAGCCAGCTTTCGCTGCTCGAAGTCTGCCGCAAGAACAACCCGGATGTGAAGATCGTCTTCGCGGGCACGCGGCAGCAGTACGGCAAGCCCGACTACCTGCCTGTGGACGAGCGCCACCTGATGCACCCGACGGATGTCAACGGCATCAACAAGATGGCCGGCGAGTGGTATCATATTCTCTACAACAACGTCTACGGCATCCGCGCCTGCTCGCTGCGGCTGACCAACTGCTACGGCCCACGCCAGTACGTGCGCGACGCGCGCATGGGCTTCATCGGCTGGTTCATCCATCTGGCGGTCGAGTGCAAGGAGATCAGCATCTACGAGCCGGGCACCCAGTTACGCGACTTCAACTACGTGGACGACGTGGTGGACGCCTTCCTGCTGGCCGGGGCCACCGACGAGACGAACGGGCAGGTCTATAACCTGGGCGGGCCGCCAGTCTCGCACGTCGATCTCACGCGCATGATCATCGAGCTTGCGGAGGGCGGCTCCTACAAACTGGTGCCCTTCCCGCCGGAGCGCAAGGCCATCGACATCGGCGACGTGTATAGCGATTATGGCAAGATCCAGGCAGCCCTGGGCTGGGAACCGCGCGTGCCCCTCCGTGACGGACTGCGCGAGACCATCGCCTATTATCGCAAGTACCACCAGTATTACTGGTAAAGGATCTTCCCATGACGACGACTCCGGCCTCGCGGCCCATCCCCTTGAACGACACCCGCCCGCAATATGAGGCCATCGGCGCGGAAGTGCGCGCGGCCATGGACTCCGTGCTGGAGCGTAGCTGGTTTATTCTCGGCCAGGAAGTGGCCGCCTTCGAGCGCGAGTTCGCGGCATTCTGCGGCGCCGCCCACGCCGTGGGGGTGAGCAACGGCACCGACGCGATCCACATCGCCGTGCGCGCGCTGGGCCTCGGCCCCGGCGACGAGGTGATCTTGCCCACGCACACAGCCACCTTCAGCGCGCTGGGGGTGTCGATGGCCGGGGCGGTGCCGCGGCTGGTCGATGTGGAACCGGACACCGGCAACATCGACCCGGCGCAAATCGAAGCGGCGATCACGCCCGCGACGAAGGCGATCATGCCGGTCCATCTCTACGGCCAGGCCGCCGACATGGACCCGATCCGGGCCGTCGCCGCCCGGCATGGGCTGGCGGTGATCGAGGACGCGGCGCAGGCGCACGGCGCCACCTATCGCGGCGCCACGGTGGGCAGCCTGGGGCGCATCGGCTGCTTCAGCTTCTACCCGACCAAGAACCTGGGCGCCTACGGCGACGGCGGCGCCGTAACCACGGACGACCCCGGCCTGGCAGAGATCATGCGCGAGTTGCGCCACGGCGGCCAGCACGACCGCTACCATCATGTGCGACTGGGCTTCTGCAACCGGCTGGACGAGATCCAGGCGGCAGTGCTGCGCGTCAAGCTGCCCTACCTGGCGGGCTGGAACGCCGCCCGTGCCGAACGCGCCGCCCACTACACGCGGCTGCTGGCCGCGGCGGGCAATCCCGTCGCACCGCTCGCCATCCGCGACTATGGGCAGCCGGTCTACCACCTGTACGTGGTCAAGACGCCGGACCGGCGCACGGAACTGATGGCCGCGCTGAAAGCGGCGGGCATCGACAGCTACATCCACTACCCGGTGCCGGTGCATTTGCAGGAGGCGTACCGCTTCCTGGGCCACGGGCCGGGCAGCTTCCCGGTGGCCGAGGACCTGGCGGCGCGGATCGTCAGTCTGCCGCTATACCCGGAGTTGCCGCTGGCGGACATTGAGCGCATTGTCCAGACCATCGTTACGTTCTATAGCTAGGCCGAGCGGTCAGTGGTCAGTCGTCAGCCGTCAGTGGTCAGTGGTCAGTTGGTGATGATGCTTGTCACTCTTCGCTACGCTCAGAGTCTCGGCCTGGGGCGCCTTGTCACTCTGAGCGCAGCGAAGAGTCTCAGCTCGTTTACGTTTATTGGAAGCGGCCATGAGTCGCGCAGCACAATGTTGGAAGCGTAACCGAGGGAAGTGGGGCATGAACATCGACACGCAACAAAGCCGGGTGATCGAGACGCCGCCGGAAGCGCCGGTCGCGCCGGTCGCGCCTGCCCCCGCGGCAGCGGAGCCGGCGCCCGCGCCTGTGCCGGTTGCGCTGCCCCGCCCCGCCTCGCCCATCGGGCCGCACGGCGAGGGCCTGTCGGTGGTCATCCCGGCCTACAACGAGGGCGACTCCATCGGCGTGATCCTGGGCAAGATCCGGCAGTTGAAACCGGCGGCGGAAGTGATCGTGGTCGACGACGGGTCGAGCGACAACACGGCTCCGGCGGCGGCCAGTCACGGCGTCCGCGTGGTGCGCCACCCCTACAACAAGGGCAACGGCGCGGCGGTCAAGACCGGCATCCGCGCGGCGCACGGCGAGGTGATCCTGCTGATCGACGCCGACGGCCAGCACCAGCCGGAGGACATCGAGCGCGTGCTGGCCGGGATCGGCGAGTACGACCTGGTGGTGGGCGCGCGCACGCAGGGCGCGGCGCGCGGCGTGGTGCGCGACGTGGGCAACGCCTTCTTCAACCAACTGGCCTCCTACATGGTGGGCCGGCCCATCCCCGACCTGACCTCCGGCTTCCGCGCCATGCGCCGCCCGCTGATTCTGGAGTTCATCCACCTGCTGCCCAACGGCTATTCCTACCCGACCACCAGCACGCTCTCGTTCATGAAAGCGGGCTACAACGTCCAGTTCGTGCCGATCCGGGCGCGCAAAGCCTCCGGCAAGAGCCAGATCAAGGTAATCAAGGACGGCACGAAGTTCGTGGTGATCATCTTCCGCATCATCACCCTGTTCAATCCCATGCGCGTCTTCTTGCCGCTCAGCCTGGTGCTCTTCCTGCCGGGGCTGGCGTATGGTCTATACAACTTCGCCCTGGCCGCCGACCACCGCATCCCCAACGGCGCCGTCATTTTGATCATGACGAGCATCCTCGTGTTCCTGTTCGGGCTGATTTCGGAACAGATCGCCGCGATGCGCTTCGAGAACACGCAGCGCATGCCGGATGCGGGGTTACACCCGAGCGGCGGGGGAAACTTCGAGTGGCCCAGCGAGGGCGCACCCGTTAATCCGCCCGCGGCCCGGCCCGAAACGCCTCCTGATGAACGCTGAACGATCC
>JAICKM010000465.1 GCA_025927935.1 Chloroflexia bacterium
CAAGTCATAGCGGTCGCGGGGCATGGTGCCCCATGTCTATAGTCTACCCGCTCCCGCTGCTCATTTGGAAGCCCACTTGCTGCTCACTTCTCGCCCGCAAACTCTAATAATTGGTCCACAGGGATATGTATTCCGAACTGCCGAAACCTCGATAACAAAACGATTCTGCACCGCAGAGGCGCGGAGAACGCAGAGAGCGGAATGAATAGTGGGGATAAACCATCTGTTGAGGCTGTCGCCGGCCCATGCCACTCAATTTGTGGCAAACAGCTGTTCACGGGTCCATTACGCGCTCAACGGCCTATTCTCCCGTCTTTACCGTCCTTTTCTCTGCGTCCTCTGTGCCTCTGCGGTGCAGAATCGTTCAGCCGCACCCGGTTGACAACCCGCGATCCGCCGGGTAAGATAGCCGCACAAGCGCCATCACCCCCTACCCCACAGGAGCAGAGCCGTGGCCGACAGTTCTCCCGCCGCCCACCCGGATGCGCCCGCGCCGGTGCCGCCCGATCCCTACCAGCCGTTCTATATCTGGATCAGCGGCACGGCGGACGCGCCGCAAGTGGCCGTGGACCACGCGCCGGGCGGCGACCTGGCGCAGAACGCGCTGGACGTGCGCTACCTGCCCGCCGTGCAGCGGCTGGCCGGACTGGTGCGCAGCGGGGCGACCGACCCCGGCACCGTGGCGAATCTGGGTCGCGGCTTATATGCTATCCTGTTCACCCCCGCGTTGCGCGACCTCTACCAGCGCAGCCTGGGCCGGCTCACGGCGGGCCAGCGCCTGCGCCTGCTGTTGCGCGTTGACCCGCCCGCGCTGGCCGCCCTGCCCTGGGAACTGCTCTACGACCCGACCGATAACGTCTTTCTGGCGCTCGACCCGCTGGTGTCGGTGGTCCGCTACCTGCCGCAGGCCGGGCGGCCCGCGCCCGCGCCGCGCTCCGGGCCGTTGCGCGTGCTGGCCGTGTTCGCCAGCCCCACCGACCTGCCGGCGCTCGACCTGCCCCGCGAGCTGGCGCTGATCGTCACGGCGTTGCAGATCCTGCCGCCCGGCCAGGTAACGCTCGACGTGCTGATGGACGCGCCGACCGCCGCCGCAGCCCAACTGGGCATCGTCCCCAAGGGCTTGCCGACGCCCGCCGCCGTCACCGACGCCATCGGGGCCGGCTACGATGTGCTGCACTATGGGGGGCACGGCGCATTGCAGAACGGCGGCGGCTTGCTGGCGCTGGAGAACGAGGATCGCAGCGCGGCGTTCTTCGACGCGGCCAGCCTGGGCATCGCGGTGCGCGGCACCCGCCTGCGCCTGGCCGTGCTGACCGCCTGCCAGACCGCCGCGCCCGCCGCCACGGCTGCCGCTCCAGCCGCGCCCGCTACGGCTCCGGCCAATCCGCCCGCGCCCGCCGCGGCGCCGGGCGAGACCACGCGTGGTGGAGCGGTCCCGGCGGGCCAGGCGCCGCTGCCTGCATTGTTCCTGATCCCCGACCCCGCGCCGCTGCCGGTGGCCCCGGCGCTGATCGCCGCCGGGCTGCCCGCCGTGATCGCCATGCAGGCCGACGTCCCCGACCCCAGCGCGGTAGCCTTCAGCCGCACTTTCTACGCCAACCTGGCGCGCAACCTGCCCATCGACGGCGCGGTGAGCGAGGCGCGCAAGACGCTGCGCCTGACCACGCAGAACCTGCGCGCCGACTGGGGCATCCCCGTGCTCTTCCTGCAAGACGCGGACAACGGCTACCTCTGGGCCGTGCCGGGGCAGACCACGCAGCCGCCCACAGCGGCCCCGGCCCCGCCCGCCACGTCCTCGATCCAGGTGGGCAGTATCGACGCCGGAGGCGGTCCCGTCGCCGTGGGCGGCGACATCACCGACCAGCGCACGATCACCAACCACGGCGGCTTCGAGTTCGCCGGCCCGGTCGTCGTCAACGCGCCCCTGGCGAGCGGCGACCAGACGGTGGGCACGAGCAACGCCCAGGGCGACCTGACGGTGAACGCCGCGCCTACCGTGCCGGCAACGTCCACCACACCTCCGCCGGTCACGCCGCCCGCCGCCGATCTCACGGCGCAGTTGCGGCCCGCGTTCGCCGCCTTGGTCGCCGCCATCGACGACGACGCGGCCCTGGACCAGGCGCGCGCCCTGCGCAAGGAGTTGCTCGGCCCGGCGCCGGGCTGGGCGCGCATCTCGGCGCTGCGCAAGAGCCTGGCCCAGGCGGGCGTGCCCGCGCCCGACATCGCCGCCTTCTTCGCCGACCCGGTGGTCAACGGCATCGTCCAGGCGGCCAAGCTGCGCGCGCTCGAAGACTGATTCTGTCCGGCGACCGACCCCCGGACGCGCCCGCCCTGCGCGAAATGATCCGCAGACGGCTCATTGCCGCCGCCCGGCAGGACCCGCGCATCGTGGGCCTGGTGGACTACGGCTCCAGCAGCGAGGGCCGCGCCGACGCCTGGTCCGACCTGGACGTGGCCCTGTTCCTGCGCGACGCCGCCTTGGCCGCCTTCGAGCGCGACTGGGTGGCCTGGGCCGGGCAGTTCGGCCCCCTCTTGCTGGCCTACATCGGCAGCGTGGGCCACCCTTGGACCGTCTACGCGGCCCATCCGATCCCGCTGCGCGTCGATTTCGCCTTCCACGCCGAGTCGGCCCTGGCGCAGATGCGCGCCTGGCCCAACGCCCCGCAGTCCGTGGAGGCGATGGTGCTCTACGACGCGACGGGCGGGCGGCTGGCGGAGATCGCGCGGGCGCTGGTCGGGCAGCCGCTGGACCCGCCGGCCCCAGCCGCCACGTTCACCAGCGTCTGCGGCGACTTCTGGTACTACATCCTGCGCACGCTGAGCCGGGTGCGGAGGGGACAAGCCTGGGGCGCGCGCCAGGACTACCACAGCATCGTGCTCAACCTGCTGAGTGCGCTGCTGCGCCTGGAGGTGGGCGCCACCGCGCGCTGGCGCGCTTCGGAGGCGTCAGTGGGCATCGAGAACGTGATCTCGCCGGAGCGGTTGGCGCAGTTGGAGGGCTGCATCCCCGGCCCCGGCCTGGCCGGCGTGGAGTCCGCCCTGGCGCGGGCGGCGGAGCTAGGCTGGCGCACCTGCCGGGCCGGCGCCGCCCGCTACGAGCAGTCCTGGCCGGAGCCGCTGGCCCGCACCATCCTGCGCCTGCTCGGCACCGCGCCACCGGCAGGCGACTAGCCCGGCCGGTGGCGCCCGGCACGGGGGTAGGCTTCCAGCGCTAATTGTCATGCCGGACAGAGTGAAGCATCTCGTCTTGTTCCCCACCGAGACGAAACTCTTCGCTGCGCTCAGAGTGACAAGGACACCTGGAAGGTCGAAGGAGCATGACAGAGGGGACCCGGCTCGCCGGGTCCCCTCGTTGTGTGCCTCTGCCGGACGGCCCCTGTTAGGGGACCGGGCAGGGATCCTGCGGTATGCAGGGCGCGATCATCTGCGATTTGGGATCGGGATTGCAGGACCGCTCGCTGCTGGTGAGCGAGAACCGGACCCGCAGGTTGGTGGCGTTGGCCGGGGCCGCGTAGCAGAAGTCGCCGCCGATCAGCGTGTCCTCCGGCGGGAAGGCCCCGCTGCCCGTCTGGGTCAACACCGTGGTGAAGCTGCCGTAGTTCTTCTGCACCTGCAATTCGACCTTCCAGGGCGAGGCGACGGTGCAACTGGCGTTATTGCGGATTACCGCCGTCCAATGCACCGTGCCGTCCGGATTGCAAGCGATGTTCACATCAGGCACATAGACGTTGCAGACGCTGCACGCCTGCGGCGTCGCCGTGGCCCGCACGGGAGTGCGGGTCGCGGTGGCGCCAACCGCCGTGCGCGTCGCGGTGGCTTGCGCCGGGGTGCGCGTGGCCGTCGCCGTGCGCACGGGGGTGCGCGTGGCCGTGGCGCGTGGCGGGCGCGGCGTACTGGTCGGGCCGCCCACCAGGCACGGCGCGATCATCGGCGAGTAAGGGTCAGGGTTGCAGGCCACCTCGTTGCTGGTCAGGCGGAACTGCACGCGGATAAAGGTGGTGTCCGCCGGGAAGGTGCGCGGCGCGAAGTCGCCGCTGATATGCGTGTCGCCCGGCGGGAAGCTCGCGCTGCCTGTCTGCGTATCCACGATGGTGAAGTTGTCGCTGTAGTTGCGCTGCTGCTGCAAGTCGCTGCGCCATGGCGAGACCACGGTGCAGGCCGCGTTGTTGCGCACCAGGGCATCCCAATGGACGCTGCCGTCGGGGTTGCAGGCGATGTTCACGTCGGCGATGTAGACGTTGCAGACGCTGCACGTCACCGGCGTGCGGGTCGCGGTGGCCGGCACCCGGGTCTTGGTCGGCGTGGTACTCGGCGTGCGCGTCGGCACCACCGCTGTATTCGTCGGCGTGTTCGTTGGCGTGCGGGTGGGCACGACAGCGGTATTCGTTGGCGTGCGTGTCGGCGCGACGGCGGTATTGGTCGGCGTATTCGTCGGCGTGCGGGTCGGGACTACCGCCGTATTGGTCGGCGTATTCGTCGGCGTGTTGGTCGGCGCCACAGCCGTGTTCGTCGGCGTGTTAGTTGGGGTCTGCGATGGGACCACGGCGGTATTGGTCGGCGTATTGGTCGGGGTCCGCGTCGGCACGACAGCCGTATTCGTCGGCGTGTTGGTGGCCGTATTGGTCGGCACAACTGCTGTGTTCGTCGGCGTGTTGGTGGCCGTATTGGTCGGCACAACTGCTGTGTTCGTCGGCGTGTTGCTCGGGGTGCGCGTCGGCACAACCGCGGTATTCGTCGGCGTGTTTGACGGCGTGCTGGTTGGGACGACGGCCGTGTTCGTCGGCGTGTTGGTGGCCGTTGGCGTCACCGGGATAGTCGGCGTGGGCGACGGCGTGACGCACGGCGAGGTCAGACGGCAACTACCCGGCGGCTGGCCTTCGCCGCTGCCGCCATCGCCCAGCGCGCCACCGCTGACATAGCCGACGGCGTTCGCCAGGTCGCTCGGCAGCCCCTGGCCGTTGTTATAGAACATAAATGCCTGGGCCAGGATCTGGCTCACCGTCCAGCCGTCAACGGAACTGCCGGCCAGGTGATAGATAGCGGCGCCCAGGGCCGGGTTGGCCGCGACGTTGATTTCGGCGGTCAGGATGGCCCGGCGCGTCTGATCGTGCCCGCAGCTCGGGGTGAGGTAACACTGCGCCGTGGGGATATCGATGGGCGCGAAGTCGGTCTGATCCAGGAAGCTCTGGAACTGGGCATCGGTGTAGCCGGGATGTTGCTGTGCCCAGAAGCCGGGGCTGTAGATGAACGAGCACGGATTCGCGCTGCTGCACGGGGTGGGCGTGGCGCTCGGCGTATTCGTCGGGGTCAGCGTCGGCGGCAGCGGCGTCGGTGTCAGGGTCGGCGGGACCGCTGTTGCCGTTACAGTCGGCGGCAAGGCCGTGCGCGTTACGGTCGGCGGGACCACTGTTGCGGTTACAGTCGGCGGCAGGGCTGTGCGGGTCGCCGTGGGCGGTATGGTGGTCGCCGTCAACGTCGGCGGCAGGGCTGTGCTAGTAAGCGTAGGCGGCACCGGCGTGTTGGTCGGCGTCGGCGTCACTGGAATGGTCGGCGTCGCCGTGTTGGTCGGCGTGTTCGTGGCCGTGGGCGTCACTGGAATAGTCGGCGTGGGCGTGTTACTCGGCGTGTTGGTCGCCGTCGGCGTCACGGGAATAGTCGGCGTGGGCGTGTTCGACGGCGTGTTGGTGCCGGTTGGCGTCGCTGGAATAGTGGGCGTCGCCGTGTTGGTCGGTGTGTGGGTGGGCGTCGGCGTCGCTGGAATGGTCGGCGTCGGCGTATTCGTGGGCAGGGGCGTATTGGTCGGC
>JAICKM010000421.1 GCA_025927935.1 Chloroflexia bacterium
AAAACCAGGTGGACATCGGCAATGCGATCAAGCCATACTATGGCGAGGCCGCAGGCAACCAGTTGACCACGCTGCTACACGACCACATCACCGGCGCGGCGGCCCTGCTGGTGGCCGCCAAGAGCGGCGACGCGGCCCAGATCAAGACCGCCAGCGACGCCTGGTACGCCAACGGCAACGACATCGCCGCCTTCCTAAACAAGGCTAATCCGACTGGCTGGCCGCTGGCGACGTTGCAGGACATGATGAAGATGCACCTGGATACCACCGTCGCCGAGGCCACGGCCAACCTGAAGGGGGATTATACCGCGGACGTGGCGGGCTACGACGCGGTGCATGAGCATATCCTACACATGGCCGATGCGCTCAGCGACGGCATCATCGCCCAGTTCCCGCAGCAGTTCGGCGGCCCGCAGGTCGTGGGCATGCCGCGCACCGGTCAGCCCGCCCAGGACGCCTGGTTCTGGCTGATCTCCCTGATCGCGGGCAACGTCCTGCTGCTGGCGGGACGCTATCTACGGCGCAAACCGGCGGCCTGAGCCGCACGGCGGCGCTGGACCAGGGCGCGGGCGTGGAGGTGGTCGCCGATGGCGCCGGCCACCTCCATTGCCGCGCGGCGAGGTAGCCCGGAGGCTTGAGCCTCCGGCTACCCCTACCAAGGCCGCCTGCGCGGCCTCCCTTCTAGGGAGCGCCGCGCGCCATGGCACCCGCATCCGCAGTCATCCTCGCCCTGTACAAATCCGGCGCGCTATGCTACGATTGTCCGTGGTCGCCGGCAGTGACCGCGGATGGGTCCAGACGAGGACGGTTCCCGGCAGAGGAGTACACGGATGGAAAAGCTCTTTAAGGCGCTGTATTTTGCCGGCATGGTGGTCGAGGTGATCCTGCGCACGCCCTATGCGCGGCAGCGGAGACAGATTCCGAAAACTGATCAACGAATCTCACGCGCGGAACAGGGGCTGCTCGCCGGGCTGTCTGTCGCGGGACTCTTGCTGCCGCTGATTTACAGCCTGACCCCGTGGCTCAACTTCGCCGACTATGGCCTGGCGTCCCGCACGAAAGCGCGGGCGGGATGGCTCGGCACCGGGTTGCTCGCCGCCGCCGTGTGGCTCTTTGGCCGGGCGCACCGGGATCTTGGCACGAACTGGTCGCCTTCGCTGGAAATTGGGGAGCAACAGACCCTGACGACCTCCGGCGTATATCGCACCATCCGCCACCCTATGTATGCCTCGCAGGGGTTGTGGGCGCTGGCCCAGGCTCTGATGCTGCCCAATTGGATTGCGGGGCCGGGCGGTCTGCTGACGTTTGCCGCCTTTTATCTGGTCCGTATGCCCCAGGAAGAGCGGATGATGCTGGAGCACTTTGGCGACGCTTATCGCGCCTACAGCGCGCAGACCGGGCGCGTGGTGCCGCGCCTCCCCGGCTAACGCGGGCGCCCAGTGGGCGCGGGTTCGATCATACCGCGCGGTTGATTCTATTATAGCACCGGCTATCTTCTGAAAGAACCGCCTCCCGGCCGATTTCGCGGGCCGGGTTTTTTGTTACCCTGTAAAAGCTACAGGTGGGGGTCTGGTCGGGGCCATCGAGGCGACGGACGCGGGGAGAGGGGAGCAAGTGCCGATAACCAATCTGTACCTGATCCGCCACGGCGAAGGTATGTTCGCGGTGCATGGGCGGCTGGCCGACCTGCGGGGGGCGGCGGGGATGAGTCCGCACGGCGTGGCGCAAGTGGAGCGGTTGCGCGCCCGGCTGGCGGCGACCGGCGAGATCATGCCCGATGTGCTGATCGCCAGCAGCCTGCCGCGCGCCCAGGAGACGGCGGCGATCCTGGCCCCGGCGTTCGGTGGGCTGCCCGTGCTGCTGGACGACGATCTACAGGAGATGCGCTACGGCGCGGCGGACGGTATGTTGTGGGCCGACTATGAAGCGCGGTTCGGCGTGCCCGATGTGTATCAGGAGCCGTTGCGCCCGCTGGCGCCCGGCGGCGAGCATTGGGTGGGGTTCGTGGCGCGGGTCAGCGCGGCCCTGGGGCGCATCGCGCACGACCACGCCGGGCAGACCATTGTGCTGGTTTGCCACGGCGGGGTGATCGAAGCGGCGTTCCTCTATTTCCTGGGCCTGAACGCGGCGGCGGGCGCCTGGGCGGGGCTGTTTCCGCAGAATACCTCGATGACCCATTGGGCGCAGCGGGCGGAAGGTCCCGGCCGGCGCTGGCACCTGCAACGCTACAACGACCATCTGCACCTGCGCGACGATGTGCGGTGGGGGCCGGCGTAGAGGCGGTCCGTCGTTCGTTTTGCCGCCAGTGATCGTAGGAGCCGGTTTCAAACCGGCCCGTGTGGCGCGGAGGGAAGCCGGTTTCAAACCGGCCCCTACATAGCGTGGGCTTAAACTTGTGTGTCCGGCGCTCGCGAATATTCGGCGGGGGCGAAGAAGACCAGCACGGCCAGGTCTTCGGTGATGGTGTGGAAGCGGTGCTCGACGTTGGCTTCCACCACGACAATGCTGCCCGGCTGCACGGGCCGGTCCTCGCCCGCCACCTGGATCACCGCCTGCCCGCCGACCACGTAGTAGACCTCGTCCTCGGTGTGCGGACTCTGCGGATCGACGCCGCCCGTGGGCAGGACCGGCCCATGCTGAGCGCGGGGATGCGGATGAACTCGTAGTAGCGCTGGTCGCGCGCCGCCTGTTCGGCGGCCAGTTGGGCCACCTCGAATGCTCGCATCCGTTCCTCCTGACTGCGCCCATAGGCGCCGCGTTGACCATGGCCGATACTACTGCCGTAGTATGGCATGCGCGCCGCGAATCTGCAAGGCCGGGCGCATCAAAAGCGACAGCCCGGCCTGCGCCGGGCTGTCGTTACCGGGTAGCGGTAGCGGCGGGCTAGAAGCCGCCGGTGCTGTTGGGGGTGCCGAGGCCGGTGGGGCCGTCGTACCCGGTCTTGCCGGTGCAGAGGTAGCTGCCGCCGCAACTGCCGTTGCTGCCACTGGTCACGTCGAACAGGCTGCTCGTGTGGCTATACGGATAGGAGCCATAGTTGATGCTGCCAGTGTTGCCGGCGGCGGCATACACCGCGGCGACAACCGGCGCGGCCACGCTGGTGCCGCCGAAGACCAGCCAGCCCGAAAGACCCTGGTAGCGCAGGCTGTCGTAGACAGCGACGCCGGTATTGGGGTCGGCCACCGCCGAGACATCGGCGACCGTGCGCCGGCTGCAGCCGCTATCGGTCTGCCAGGTTGGTTTGGCGATGTAGGCGCTGCATCCGCTGCCCGCGCCGCTCCAGACGGTCTCGCTCCAGCCCCGGGTATTACTCGCCCGTGTGAGGTGGGTGCCGCCGACCGCGGTCACATACTGGGACGCCGCCGGGAACTCGACGCCGTAGCCGTTATCGCCCGAGCTCACCGTGACGGCGATGCCGGGGTGATTGTAGTGCGACTGATCGCTCGTTTCGCCGCTGTATTCGCTCCCGCCATAGCTGTTGCTGATAGCGACGACCCCCGGCTGGCGGGCGGCGGTATCCACCGCGGTCGTGAGATTCGCGAAGCTGTTGCTACTGGCTTCCACGAGTAGGATATGGCAGCCGGGGCAAATGGCGCTGACCATATCGAGATCGAGCGAGATTTCTTGTGCCCAGCCGCCGTTGGACCGGGGATAGCTGGTGCCGCCGGTCTGGTTGATTTTGCGGAAGCAGCCATTGGCCGTGGTACACGCGGGCAGGCCATAGTGGGATCGATAGACGCTCAGATCGGCTTCCGCATTGGGATCATCATAAGCATCGACAATCGCGACGGTGCGGCCCGCGCCGGCCGTGCTGGACAGTTTGTAGGCCGACTGGAGATCACTGGGGCCGTAGCCGGACGGCGTGCTGGCGGTCGCGAACGACTGGGGGCTATCGGTGCGCACCAGGGCGTGACAATGGGCATAGCCCAGGGGCGCACTGGCGCAAGAATGCTCCACGGCTGCGGCCGGGAGTGGCTTCGGTCCTCCCGCGGGGGCGGGCGCTGCCGTGGCCGCCGGTACTCCGCTCAGCAATAGCGCGAACAGCCCGAGAACGCTGAATAGCCGAACGACGCGCTGCATTACCATGGCTCCTCCTCAAGGACGAATGCTCAGCGGGGCCGCGAGAACCGGGAGCAACCGGTACCGCTTTTCTATTAAGTGGCCGACCCACAAATACGGGGACCGGATTGGCTCTATAATACCATAGCCGTACTGACAAAACTACTGACAAATTCGCCGGAAAGTAGTTTCTAACTGATAAGGTTTATGCCGGATGCGGTCCGAGAGGTTGATTGCGCAACTGGCGTTCAACATAAGATGAGAGGATGCGGGGGGTGGCAGGGGCCGGCAGGCGTGTTCCTCGGTCGGGGAGTGCCCGCCGGCCCCCATCGGAGCGCGGCGATGGGTCGTGTGCCAGGCTAGCCGGCTGCTGCCGCCGGCTGGAGCGCGGCGGCGCGGGCGCGGGTGTCGGCGTGGGCGGCGTCGATGCGCGCCCGGCGGGTCTCGGCCCAGTGGCGATGGGCGGCGAGCGCGGCCTGGCGAGCCTCGATCAGGCGAGTCATCTCAGCGGGGGCGGCGCCGCCGATGTGCTGCCGCTGGCGCAGGGCGCGTGCCGGGTCGAGCGCGTCGCGGGCCTCATCGTCGGTCAGGTGGATGGTCAGCCCGGCATCCGCCGCCGCTTGCACGATGGTCGCCGCGCGCAGGCTGTCGAGCGGCTGCCCGGCCTCGATCAAACCGTCCACCAGGCGGCCCACGACGGCGTAGACCTGGCGGTAGCCCACGCCGTTGCGCTGGGCGATCATGTCGGCCAGATCGGTGGTGCTGGAGTAGTTGGCACGCACGGCGGCCAGCATGCGCTCTTTATCGACGCCGAGCGTCGCCAGCGTAGTGCGCAGGATGCCGAGGGCGGCCAGCGTCTTGTCGAAGCCAAGGGCGCTCCACTCCTTGATCTCGCGGCTGTCGCGGTTGTAGCCCATGGGCAGCCCGGCCAGCAGGTGGGCGGCTGTCCCGGCCAGGCCGATGACCTCGTGGCCGGTGGCGCGCAGCAGTTCCAGCGCGTCGGGGTTCTTCTTCTGGGCCATGACCGAGCTACCGGTGATGGGGTGCAGCCGCTGGGCCACGGCCTCGCCCAGGCGCACGTAGCTGTACTCCCAGGTGGTGAACAGCAGCAGATCGGCGGCGATCTTGCTGATCGTGGAGGCCAGGCGCTTGCAGACATCCAGGTAGCCCAGTTGCGGCTGCCCGCGCGCCCCGATCACGTCCTGCGGCAGTTCCCAGACGCGCTCGAAACCGAGCAAGCGGGCGGTCAGCGCGCGGTCGATGGGCCAGGAGGTGCCATAGCTCTCGACGGCGCCCAGGGGCGAGGCGTCATATTCGGCCCAGGTGTATTCCAGGTCGCCCAGGCCGCGCAGCAGGGCATCGGCATAGCTGGCCGCCCACTGGCCGAAGGAGGTGGGCTTGGCAGGCTGCATATGGGTATAGCCGGGCATGACAGTGTCGATATGCGCGGCAGCCAGGTCCAGCAGCGCGGCGACCACGTTCGCGGTCTCCCCGGCCAGAGCCAGGGCGCGTTCGCGCAGGTAGAGCAGTTCCGTGACCATGACCTGGTCGTTGCGGCTGCGCGCGGTGTGCATGCGGCTGCCGTGCTCCACGCCGCAGGCCTCGATGACGGCACGCTCCAGGCTCAGTTGCGCGCCGCGCGCCGGGTCGATGCGAAAGGTGCCGTCCGCGGCCCCGGCCTCGACGGCGTCGAGCGCGGCGCAAATGGCCGCGGCGGCCTCCGTGGACATGATGCCGGTGGCTACCAGCATGAGCACGTGGGCGCGCGTGCCCCAGATATCGCTCGGCAGCATGGCGGTATCCAGCGCGACCTGCGTGGGACTGACGATAAAGGCGGCCGATTCCAATGTGGCCTGACTCATTTGCGATGTTGTTCCTTTCAAGACGAGCCGTCAGCGGTCAGCCGCCAGGAGACGCCGGGATGGGGACCAGCGGTACTTCGCCAAACGAGACCAGACTCTTCGCTGCGCTCAGAGTGACATGCACTTTTCGATGCGCCGCACTCAACACTGATCACTCGTTCGTACTCAGCACTCAGCACTCAGCACTCGCTAGAGGCGACCGAGGAGGGCGGCGAGCAGGGCGTTCTGCGCGTACATGCGGTTGCCCGCCTGGGCGACGACGATGCTGGCCGGGCTGTCGAGCACCCCGTCGGTGACGACGACGTTGCGCCGGACGGGTAGGCAGTGCATGAAGCGGGCGTGGTTGGTGCGCGCCATGAGGGCTT
>JAICKM010000042.1 GCA_025927935.1 Chloroflexia bacterium
ATGGAGCCAGCCGCGCGGCTTGACCGTGCCCAGCGGCAAGCCGCGCAACGCAGGCGCCGGGCCACTCTGCGCGGAGTCGAGCGTATCGTGCGTATCCACGGTGCGGAATCCTCCCTGTCGATGTAAGCAGATCGTTCCCGCGTATGTTAGCACGCTTGCCCAACGCAGGCAAGGCCCGTCCCCGCCCAACCTAACCCCCCTGCCCCCTTCCCGCGGCGGGCTTTCAAGGGTAGGTTTTTTCTTATCCGTCACACCGGGGAGGCCGGAAGCCACAGCGGACCGCGTCGGCGCTCGGTTGTAGCAGTATTGATTGCCTTTTGGGCTTGAAAGTCGTGCAATAGTAGCGTAAAGCCCTGCTTGGTAGGACGAGGCGGCGGCCCTGCTGGGCCAGCACCGTCCCGCAACCACTCCGTATGACGGTTAAGAAAAAACCTACCCTTGAAAGCCCGCCGCGGGAAGGGGGGAACCGGCACTGTGATAGCCGGCCACCGGCATTTCGCGCTGTAGGGGCCGGTTTCAAACCGGCCTGCCGCCCTTTTGCGCTGTAGGGTGGTTTTCAAAGCCAAAGCGACCCTGCCGCGGGGCGGGGCCGGGGGAGATGCGCAGCAGGCCGGCGCTTGACGAGGCGGCAGGACCGTGCTATGCTGAGGCCCGAACCCGGCCCATCCACTACGGAGCGACCTATGGACCCACCCGCACCCACCCGCCTGGCAGCCATCCTGCCCGCCGTGCGCGACTTCATGGCATCTGCCCCGGTGCACGCCGCTGAACGCGCCTTCCTGCGCGAGCCGTTCCCTGCCGTCCGCCCGCAACTCGATGCCCTGCGCCGCGACGTGCAGGCGGCGGGACTATGGGCGCCACAGATCCCGGAGGAGTTCGGCGGCCTGGGCCTGCCCCTGCGGGAGTTCGCCCACGTCAGCGAGGAGCTGGGCCGCAGCCCCATCGGCCACTACCTCTGCAACTGCCAGGCGCCCGACTCCGGCAATATGGAACTGCTCATCGAGTACGGCACCCCGGCGCAGCAGGAGCGCTGGCTGCGTCCGCTGGTCCGCGGCGAGATCCGCAGTTGCTTCTCGATGACCGAGCCGGAATACCCCGGCTCCAACCCAATCTGGATGGCGACTCACGCCGTGGCGGACGGCGCCGACTACGTGATCGACGGCCACAAGTGGTTCACCTCGGCGGCGGACGGCGCGGCTTTCGCCATCGTCATGGCCGTGACCAACCCGGAGGCCCCGCGCCCCCATGAGCGCGCCAGCCAGATCATCGTGCCCACCGATACGCCGGGCTTCGCCCTGGTGCGCAACCTGCCGGTGATGGGCGAACCCGGCGCGGGCTACGCGAGCCACGCTGAGGTGCGCTATGCGGGCTGCCGCGTACCGCAAACCAACCGGCTGGGGCCGGAGGGCGCGGGGTTCGCCCTGGCCCAGGCGCGGCTCGGGCCGGGGCGCATCCACCACTGCATGCGCTGGATCGGCATCTGCGAGCGGGCCTTCGACCTGATGTGCGAACGCGCCGCCGGGCGGGAAATCGCACCGGGCGTGCCGCTGGGCAGCCGCCAGACGGTGCAGAACTGGATCGCCGAAAGCCGCGCCGAGATCAACGCGGCGCGGCTGCTGGTGCTCGACGCCGCCACGAAAATCGACCGGGCGGGCGCCCAGGCCGCCCGCAGCGAGATCTCGATCATCAAGTTCTTCGTGGCCGGGGTGCTCCAGCAGGTGCTCGACCGAGCTATCCAGGTCCATGGCGCGCTCGGCATGACCGACGACACGCCGCTGGCCTACTGGTATCGCCACGAGCGCGGCGCGCGCATCTACGACGGGCCGGACGAAGTCCACAAGGCCGCCGTCGCGCGGCAGATCCTGCGCGGCTACGGCGTGGACGTGGGACGCGAGGACAGTGGGAGGAGCTAGCGTATGGCCGATCTACTGGACCAGGCCCAGGTCGTGCGGCCCGGCGAAGAACTCGACACCGTCCGGCTGGCCGCCTACCTGGCAACCGCTGCCCCCGACCTGGCCGGGCCGATCCAGGTGGAGCAATTTCCGCAGGGCTACTCGAATCTCACCTACCTGCTGCGCCTCGGCGGGCGCGAAGTGGTCTTGCGGCGACCGCCCTTCGGCGTGGGCAAAGGCTCGGCGCACGACATGGGCCGCGAGTACCGCACCCTGGCGGGCGTGGCGCAGGTCTATCCCCTGGTCCCGCGCCCGCTGGTCTACTGCGCCGACGAAACCGTCCTGGGCGCCCCCTTTTACCTGATGGAGCGCGTGCCCGGCGTGATCTTGCGCGCCCGCCCGCCCGCCGGGCTGGATCTGCCCCCGCCCACGGTGCGCCGCCTCGCCGAGGCCACTATCGACAACCTGGCCGCCATCCATGCCCTGGACTACGAGGCCGCGGGCCTGGGCGACCTGGGCCACCCGGCGGGCTATGTGGGGCGCCAGGTGATGGGTTGGACGGCGCGTTATACCCGCGCCCGCACCGACGACATCCCGGAGATCGAGCAGGCGGCCGGGTGGCTGGCCGCTCACATCCCGCCGGCGGCGGGCGCGACCCTGCTGCACAACGACTACAAATACGACAACCTGGTGCTCGATCCCGCCGCCCTGCCACGCATCCGCGCCGTGCTCGACTGGGAGATGGCGACCATCGGCGACCCGCTGATGGACCTGGGTACCACGCTCGGCTACTGGGTGCAGGCGGACGACCCGCCGGAGTTGCGCGCCATGCGCTTCGGCCCCACCACCCTGCCCGGCAACCTGACCCGCGCCGAACTGGTGCAGCGTTATGCCCAGACGAGCGGGCGCGACGTGTCCAGCATCGGCTTCTATTATGTCTACGGGCTGTTCAAGATCGCCGTCATCGCTCAGCAGATCTACGCCCGCTACCGCCAGGGCTACACGCAAGACGCGCGCTTTGCCGGTCTCCGCCCGGCCATCCAGGCGTTAGGCCGGACGGCGGCGCAGGCCATCGCCAGCGGGCGGCGCGCGGGAGTGGACGACTAATACGGGGGATACTTTGAGGCGCGGCTCAGGTGCCGGGGGGGAGCCGGGCGGCACTCGAATCCCGCACATGCAACTCCCCCTGTAAAATCACCTTCCGCGGCGGGCGCTCCGGAGACGCGATCCGCTGCAACAGCAACTCGGTCGCCGTTTTGCCGATCTCCGCGGTCGGTTGCGCCAGCGTGGTGATCGCGGGTTCGACCAGGGAAGACCAGATGGTTTCATCAAACCCGACCAGGGCCACGTCCTGCGGAATAGTCAGATTCCGCTCACGGATCGCTTGCAGAGCACCCGCTGTAAGCAGACTGTTACCGGTCAAGATCGCATCCCACGGCTGGGACGCATCCAGCAGTTCCAGCGTCGCGGCGCGGCCCGTCTCGATCCGGGGGCGGATGTGGCGGACGAGCGCCGGCACCGGCGCAACACCGTACTCGCGCAGGGCCGCCTCATAGCCGCGTTGCCGCTCGCGCCCGGTGGTGCTGGTGTCGCCAAAGAGCGCGGCAATGCGCCGGTAGCCCTGCTCCAGCAGATGGGTGGTGAGTGCCATGGCCGCGTTCACATTATCCAGCAACACCGCATCGGCATCCCCGTTCTTGAGCGCGCGGTCGACCAGCACCACGGGGAAAGCGACGTTCAGCTCCGAGAACCGGGCCATCGTCTGCTGGGTCGGCGAAAGAATGACCCCAGCCACCTGCTCGGCGCGCATCAGATCGAGATACAACGCCTCGCGCTCCTGGTTCTCATCGGTGTTGCATAACAACACGCTAAACCCATGCTCATACGCGATATCCTCGACCGCCCGGCTGATCTCGGCAAAAAACGGGTTGCCGACATCGGACAGGATCAGCCCAATCGCGTTGGTGCGTTGCGCACGCAGGCTGCGCGCCACCAGATTGGGGCGATACTCTAATTCGGCGACCGCGCTCAGCACGCGGGCGCGCAACTCCGGCCGCACATGCGGATGGTCGGAGAGCACGCGCGACACGGTGGCGGTGGATACTCCGGCGGCAACGGCGACGTCCTTAATCTTGACCATAAGAGTGCCTCCTCATACGCTGGCACTATGATTCTGCAATCGATTGCAAACATTATAGCACGAGTGGATTCGAAAATACAATAGCCGGCAAACAGGTTTTCGCCAAATTCTGCTATTATCAAGCCTTTTTCCGTGGATGTGCTGCATTGATGGGCGAATGGACGCATCAGGATGGAGCGCTTTACAATCTATTCATCATCCTAGAAACGGATATGCTTGAGGGTATTGACAATTTCATTGTAATCGGTTACAATATTTCCATCATTCAATTCTTCTGGCTGGGTCCCACTTGCCGGCTCCCGCCAGGCCGTCCAACCCTACTTTCTCCACGTACGTCCAGGCCAAATATCCATACTACAAAGGGGGTGATCAACCGATCCTGACCGCCGGCTATTCGCGCATCTACTGATGACTGTGTCTATTACTTACACTAACATGCACATAATCTTGCGGCGAAATATTTGCCCGGCTATGTAAGGCATGCTGTGAGCAGGTCCAATTACGCAACTGCCTGCGTAAGCCGCTACGCGAAAGGTTGCCTGTCTCCGCCGCAGGCAGCTCTCACGAACTCGGACCCTTAGTGCAACAGTGTAAAGGAGGTGCCCGCAGCGAATACCTACAGTAGAGCCAAGCCAGCCAACCGAGCCTGTCGATTTATTCTCGCACCTTTAAGCCTGCACCTTTAAGGAGGAAAGACCATGTCGTACAAGCAAATCGTCCCGCTGTTTCTGATTGCCATGCTACTGCTGACCGCTTGTGGGGGTGAAACGCCAACTCAGGCACCCGCCGCCGGGGCGGCGGGTAACACACCCGCGGCAGGCGGGTCCGGTTCTTCCGACCAGATCGTCGTCGGCCTGATTACCAAGACCGAGACCAACCCGTTCTTCGTGAAGATGAAGGAAGGCGCGCAAGCCAAAGCCACCGAACTGGGCGCCAAGCTGCTGACTGGCGCCGGCGCGAAGGACGGCGACAACGAAGGGCAGGTCACAGCGCTGGAGAACATGGTTAACGCGGGTGCCAAGGGTATCCTGATCACCCCCAGCGATACGAAGGCCATTGTGCCGAGCATCCAGAAGGCCCGCGACAAGGGCGTGCTCGTCATCGCCCTGGACACAGCCACCGACCCGCAGAGTGCCGTGGATGCTCTGTTCGCCACCAACAACTTCAACGCCGGCTTGCTGATCGGGCAGTGGTCCAAGGCCGCTATGGCCGGCAAGACCCCCGTCATCGCCACGCTCGACCTGCAGCCCGGCATCACCGTCGGCGCGCAGCGCCACAATGGCTTCCTGCAAGGTATGGGCCTGGCTACGGCCGATCCCAACTCGTCTGACCTCGTGACTGCTGCCCCGGTTGTGTGCAGCCAGGATACCCACGGCGACCAGACCGAGGGCCAGACCGCCATGGAAAACTGCCTGAGCAAGAACCCGAACATCAACCTGGTATACACGATTAACGAGCCCGCGGCCTTCGGCGCCTATACGGCCATCAAGGCGGCCGGCAAGGACAAGGACATCACCATCGTCTCGGTTGACGGCGGCTGCCAGGGCGTGCAGGGCGTGGTTGACGGCAAGATCGCGGCCACGTCCCAGCAGTATCCGCTGAAGATGGCGTCGCTGGGCGTGGAAGCGGTGGTCAGCTTTGCCAAGGGTGGCCAGAAGCCGACCGGCTACACCGACACGGGCGTCACCCTCATCACGGACAAGGCGCAAACCGGCGTCGACAGCAAAGACTCGAAGTTTGGCGCGGCCAACTGCTGGGGCAACAAGTAACCCATGCCGCCAGAGCGGCGGTGGGATGAAGTCCACCGCCGCTCTCATGTACAGGAGGATTACCCATGAGCGCAGTCGTAAGCGAAGTCACCAAGAACCGCGCCAACATTCTGAAGGTGTTTCAAGGGTCGCCGATCATGGGACCCCTGGTGGCGCTCATCATTGCCAGCATCTTCTTTGCCACGCAATCCGACCGGTTCCTGAGGGGCGAGAATTTCTCCTTGATCATACAGCAGGTAATGGTGGTCGGCACCCTCGCCATTGGACAAACCCTGGTCATCCTGACCGGTGGGATTGACCTCTCCAACGGCATGATCATGGCGCTGTCGTCGGTGCTCATGGCCGGCCTGGCCGTGAACGCCGGCCTGAACCCCATTCTGGCGCTCCTACTCGGGTTCCTGGTGGGCGCTGTCTTTGGCCTGGTGAACGGCGGGCTGGTGACTCTCATCGGGCTGCCCGCCTTCATCGTGACGCTGGGCACGTACAACATTGCCTATGCCATCGTCCGCATCTATACCACCTCGACGATCACCCAACTGCCGGACGTGCTCTTGTTCTTTGGCAACACATTCAACGTGGGCAACACGGCCGTCACTTTCGGCTCCGTGCTGATGGTCATCCTCTACGTGCTCTTCTGGTATGTGCTGCGCTCGACGCCGTGGGGGCGCTCGGTCTACGCGGTGGGAGATAATCCCGAAGCGGCCCGCCTCGCCGGGATCAACACCCGGCGCGTGCTGACGACGGTCTACGTAGTAGCGGCCATCACCTACGCCATTGCCGGCTTGCTGCTGGTGTCGCGCACCGGCGTGGGCGATCCCCAGGCCGGCCAGACCGGCAACCTCGACAGCATCACGGCGGTGGTGCTGGGCGGCACCAGCCTGCTGGGCGGCCGCGGGCACATCATGGGCACGTTGATCGGCGCGCTGATCGTGGGCGTGTTCCGGAACGGCCTGCAATTGATGGGCGTCGAGTCGACCTACCAGGTGCTGGTCACGGGAGTCCTGGTGATCGTGGCCGTGTCCATTGACTATCTCTCGCACCGGGGCAAGTAGCTGCAAAGGAGGCCGCCATGAATCCAACTCCATCGCCGGGCCAGGAGGCCGCCATGAATCCAACGCCATTGCCGGGCCCGGAGGCTGCCGTGAATCCAACGCCGGCACGGGGCAAAGTTCTGCTGGAAATGAAGGGCATCGGCAAGACCTTCCCCGGAGTTAAGGCGCTGGAAGGCGTCAGTCTTACCGTGCGGGAAGGCCAGGTCCATGCCCTGCTGGGCGAGAACGGGGCCGGCAAGTCGACGCTGATCAAGATCCTATCGGGCGCGTACAGCAAGGACGAAGGCCAGATTTTCTTCGACGGCAAGCCCGTCGACATCCGCCAGCCACAGGACGCCCAGGCGCTGGGCATCCAGACCATCTACCAGGAGTTCAATCTGGCCCGCGACCTGACCATCGGGGAGAATATCTACCTGGGGCACTTGCCGATGCGCGGCCTCTCAGTGGACTGGGCGCAAGTCCGGGAAGGATCGCGGAAGATCCTGGACACCCTGGGCGTTTCGTTGTCCCCCGACACCCAGGTTTCGACTCTCTCCGTGGCAGAGCAGCAACTGGTGGAGATCGCCAAATCGCTGAATCGCAAAACGCGTATCCTGATCATGGACGAGCCCTCCGCCGTGCTGGGCGAAAAGGACCTGGAGAAGTTGTTCCAGGTGGTGCGTTCACTCCAGGCGCAGGGCATCGGCATCATTTACATTTCGCACCGGCTGCGGGAAATCTTTGAGCTGGCCGATGAGGTCACCGTGCTCAAAGACGGGCGCTACATCGGTACCCGGCAGGTAGCCGATGTGAGGATGGATGATCTGGTCAAGCTGATGATCGGGCGCGACCTGAAGGACGTTTATCCCAAGCGCACGCCCACGCCGGGCGAGACCTTGTTGGAAGTCAAGAACCTCTCCCGCACCAAACTCGTACACGATGTGTCCTTCGATCTCCATGCGGGGGAGATCGTCGGTTTTGCCGGCATTACCGGGTCGGGGCGCACGGAGCTGGTCCGCGCCATCTTTGGAGCCGACCCGTGTACGGGGGAGATGCGCCTTCGCGGCAAGCCGTACAAGCCCAATTCCCCGGAGGCCGCCATCCGCCAGGGCGTGGCCCTGGTGACAGAGGATCGCAAGGCGCAGGGGCTGTTTCTCAAGCAGAACGTGACGGTCAATACTACGATCTCAGGTCTGAAGCTGCTCAGCCGCTTTGGCTTCATCCTCGAACTAGCCAAGGAGCTGTCCCTGGTCAAGCGGATGATCCAGAATCTGCGCATCAAGACACCCGGTCCCAACTTCATGGTCGTCAACATGAGCGGCGGCAACCAGCAGAAAGTCATCCTGGCCCGCTGGCTCAGCGTCGGTGTACGTATCTTCATCATGGACGAGCCGACCCGTGGCATCGACGTGGGCAGCAAGTCCGAGATTTACCAACTGATGGATGAACTGACCAGGCAAGGCGTCGGGGTCATCATGATTTCGTCCGAGCTGCCCGAGGTGCTGGGGATGAGCGATCGCATCATGGTCATGCGCCAGGGCACGATCGCCAAGGAGTTGCCGCGAGCCGAGGCCAGCGAAGAAGCGATCATGAAGTATGCGGTGGGGTCCGAAGCAGCCTGATCTCGGCGAGGAGGCGCTAACCATGCCGGTGATTACGATATCTAGACAGCTTGGCAGCGAGGGCGCGGAAATTGCCCGGCAAGTGGCGGCGAGTCTGAATTACGAATTCGTGGACAAGCAGACGACCGACGCCATCTTCCGGCAATACGGCCTGACCCGGTTTGACGAACTATACAACGCGGTACCGAGCTTGCTCGATGTGCTCAACGCAAACAACCTGCTGCTCGTCGCAATGGCGAACGAGATCATCCAGGCGGTGGCGCACCGCGGCAATGTAGTGATCCTGGGCCGCGCCGGCTTCGCGGTCCTGGCCGGCTTAACCGATGTGCTAAATGTGCGCATTGAGGCGCCCGTTGCCGACCGGGTGCAGCGCGTGATGGAACGCGAGGGACTGGCCGATCCCGATGCAGCCGGCGAACAAGTCACGCAGGACGACGAGGTGCACGGCAAGTATATCCACCGGTTCTACAACAAGCAGTGGGATGACCCCGCGAACTTCGATCTCGTCCTCGACACGGGCGCGCTGTCCATGGACGAGGCGGTGCAACAGATCGTCGCCGCGGCCCGCAACCTTGATCAAAAAGTGCAGCCGGCGGACGCGCCCAGCACCCGATCACTGCAAATAGATCCGGTGCTGGCGGATGCGGTCGCCAAAGCCATAGCCAACCCTCTCCCCGAGGTGCCTACGTAGGCATCCGTACAGATCTTTCTGCTCAGCAGTAACAGGGGGTAGGCCAGAGCGAGGCCTCCGGCCTACCCCCTGTTGTATCCGGTCTCTGCAGGACGTGGCCGGTCCTGCGGTGCAAGGGCCGGTTGCGCTGCGGTGCTTTCGGCCCCCGGCATCGGGGGCCGGTAGCCGCCCAGCGCGGGCGCGCTCCGGCGATCAGTAGAGGTGAACCATGGACACGAAACGAACGATTGCGCTTGTCGCGCACGACGATAAGAAGCAGGATCTGCTGGAATGGGCGGAGTATAATAAGGCGCTGCTGGTTCAGCACGATCTTTATGCCACCGGCACGACGGGCAAGTTGCTGGAAGAGCAACTCGGCGTCCCCGTCAACAAACTCCAGAGCGGGCCGCTGGGCGGGGATCAGCAAATCGGGGCCAAAATCGCAGGACGCGAGATCGACTTGCTGGTGTTCTTCTGGGATCCGCTGACCGCGCAACCCCATGACTCCGACGTGCGCGCGCTCCTGCGGATTGCGGTGGTCTGGAACGTGCCCATCGCCTGCAACCGGGCGTCCGCCGATTTCATGATCACGTCGCCGCTCCTGACGAGTCCTTACAAGGGCGCCGCTCCCGACTATGAGGGCTATCGCACCCGCCTGAACGCCACGCCGCCGGAACCGCCTCCGGCCATACCCCGACCTGAAGCGTAACCGATTCGCCCAATTTGGGCTGTTAAACGGCGGTCCGCGCCCCTGCTTTCTATCCCCAGCTTGATCGGGTAGGCTCGCGCACCGCGAATCGGGGCGCCGGCCGGCAACAAAATAGGCGGCCCGCATGTATATCTTTACGTGCGCCCGTATGCATTTGTCCCATCCCTCAAAACGGGCCGCGATTAGGCTTTGGAAGGCCCGCCCGGCGCGGCACGCAGCGTTTTGATGCCGTCAGCGCGACCCAGGTCCGCCGGAGGTGAACCGGCAAGCGGCGCGCTGCCCTGCGGATAGACCGCGGTGCGGGCAGGATCACCGTGCGCCCCAGGCGGCGCACGCGGTGCGCGCTGCCCTGGCGGTCGGGACGCCCCCCGGTCCCGCGCACGACGAGGCGTATTCATGAACGGAAGGATATCTTCGACCCTGGCACGCCCACGGCCGGTATTTCGGGCGCGGCAGGGACGCGGCGCGCTGATCGGCCTGCTGGCGCTCGGCCTCGCCGCCTGCGACGGCGGCGCAAGTCTATCAGAGGCGGGCGCGGCCACCCCTATCAGCGCGGCTACCGTCACCGTCACCGTCCCAGCCACCCCCATCATCACGGGGGGCGCGGCGGCAGCCCAGCCCGTCATCGCCGCGGGGGCCGCGGGGACCGGCGGGGACTGGCCGATGTACGGTTATGACGGCGCGCGGACCAACTATAACCCCGCCGAAACCACCATTAGCGCCACCAATGCCGCCCAACTGGCCCCCCGCTGGCAAGCCGATATTGGCGCCGGGGCCGGGCCGCCGTCCGGGGCGCCGAGCGTGGCTGCCGGGCGCGTCTATGTCGCCAGCAGCGCCACATCCGGCCCGAACTTTTTTGCCTTCGACGCGGCGACCGGGATCGTCAACTGGAGCGCCGACCTGGGCCACGGCGCGGGCTGCTTTAATGTGGGCATCGGCGCCACCCCGGCCATTTCGGGGAGCGTCGTGGTCGCAGGCGGCGGCGACAGCGCCTACTACGGCCTGGACGCCGCGACCGGCGCGCAACTCTGGCGCGATCCGCTGAACGCCGGCCCCAGCGCCTTCCCCTGGTCCTCGCCGCTGATCGTCGACGGTCGCGCCTATCTCGGCGTCGCCTCCGGGTGCGATAACCCGTCGGTGCGTGGCGAACTGCGCGCCGTCAACGCGCAGGACGGCAGCTTCATCGCCACCCAGTACTTTGTGCCCGCGGGCCAGGCCGGCGCCGGGATCTGGAACTCGCCCGCGCTCAGCCCCGACGGCAGCGCGCTCGTCGTCGCCACCGGCGAGGACTTCGGCGGCTACAACGGCCCCTATAACCGGGCCATGGTCGCCCTCGATCCGCTCACCCTCGCCGTGCAGGGCGCCAACCAGCAAGGCCAGCTTGACCAGGACAAGGATTATGCCACCACGCCGATCATCTTCCACGACAGCCGCAACCGCACCCTGGTCGCGGCGCATCACAAGGACGAGAGCTTCTATGTGTATGATTTGAACAACCTGGCCGCCGGCCCCATCTGGCAGCGCCAGACCGGGACCATCATCGGCATGATGCCCGCCTACGACCCGACAAACGGGCCGGGCGGCACGCTCTTGTTCATCGACGGGAAGGGACAACTGAACGCCGTGGACCCGGCCACCGGGGCCGACCGCTGGCCGGCGGTCATGGTCGGGTCGGCGCGCGGCAACATGGCCGTCGCCAACGGCCTGGTCTTCTTAAACATCGGTCCCGGCGGCGTGGGCGTGGTGGACGAGACCACCGGCCACCCGGTCACAACGTTGCAGCCGGGCAACGCCGGCAAAGCCTATTCCGGCGTCGTGGTGAGCGGCGGGTTCGTGTACTGGCTATCGGGCGAATATCTCAACGCCTGGAGCATACCCAGCCTCGTGACCCCCACCGCCGGCGCGCACAATTAGTAGCCGGCCCCGGTGACATGGCGTTGTAGGGGCCGGTTTCAGATCGCCGGCCTCTACCTCCAGGCAGCAGGCCGGTTTGAAACCGGCCCCTACAACCGGCCCCGGCGCCGGTCTCCCCTACTCGTCCAACCACGGGAAGCCGTCCGGGTTCCGCGCCGCGCGTTCGCGGAGCAGGGCCGGATCGTGGGGATAGATCCGCGACAGGAACGGGAAATCTTCCGGAGCGACGGCCAGCCGCGCCAGGGGGCGGACCGGCACCAGGCTGGCCCATTGTGCCACTTCAAACTGCTCCCCGTCCTTCTCCAGCAGCGCCTGCTGCTCAAACGTGACGCGCGGCAGCAGGTAGATCGTGCCCTGCCGCCACGGCTGGTGGGGCAGGGCATCGCCGTTGATGGAGAAGAAGTAGTACGGCTCGCTGCGGGCGCCGTCCGCGCCCACCACCCGAAAGCAGGCGTTGCTGAGCGAGCGTACATAACGGTCGCGGTCCATGACGGCGAAGTAGATCGGCCAGATGCCGTCCGAGGCCGCGTACACCGCTTGCCGGTTGCCGAACTCGAGGATGTCGTTCGATTGGCGCGGTTCAAACTCCTCGATGCCGGCATCGCCCGATCCGTGCAGCACGATCTCCTGCGTCTCGCACAGCCAGCACAAGAACTGCCATTTGGGCACGGCCAGGGTGTAGTCGATGGCCTGCCCGGTGCCCGGCGCCACCGCTTCGCGGTACAGCCGCGCGAAGGCGGCCAGCGTCTGCGGACTCGTATCCAGCGGCGGGCGCGGGGAGAAATAGGGGGATAATTGCATGGTGGTTCATTCCTTCCAGTGATGGCGTAAGCGGGCACCCCTGCACCTGCGCGACCGGGATGCGCGCTCCGAGATGTAGTACGAGTGCCGGCGCTGCGAGGTCGCACCGCGCCGGCGCGGCCACGGCTTGTCGGCTTTTTGTCGGCTTTTTGTTGGGATCAACTGGGCAGATCTTGTGGTCTAATACACTCAGGGTCCGGCACGCCGTACCGCTTGCGCGCCTTGCGCCGCCGCGGCATCCACCCGGCTGTTCATCATCGACCACAGGAGCCTACCCATGGATATACACCCATCTCGTGTCTCCGGCCATCTGGCGGCCACCCTGCTGCTGCTCTGCTGCCTGATCATCCTGGCGGGCTGCGGCGCTCCGGCGGATGCGTCCGGGGGCACCTTGGCCCCCACGCCGGTCCCGTCGCCGCCCACCCCTGCCCCGCCCACCGCGCCGCCTGCCTCTAAAGAGGCGCCGCAGGACGACCTCGCCCCGCTCAGCGACGAGTTCGACAACGCGCAAACCTTGTCCAACTGGCGCAATCTGGCGACGGTGGACGGCTACCCCAACCAGATCGAGACGGTCGACGTGAACACGACCAGTCCGGGGCAGTTGTTCGTGGTGCCCTACACGAGCACATGGTTTGAAGATTATCGCGGCGTGTACCTGTACAAGGAAGTGACCGGCGATTTCGACGTGACGACCCGCATCCAGGCCACCGGCAAGCACGGCCCCATCCCCGATCGCACCTTTTCGCTGGCCGGGCTGATGGCCCGCGCCCCGCGCGACATCACCATGGACACCTGGGTGCCGGGCCACGAGAACTGGGTCTTTATCACCACCGGCTACGGCGATAACGAACCGCGCCGGGCGGGCAAGCAGCAGATCGAGACCAAGACGACAGTTAATAGCCACTCGGTCCTCGAGTTGGTCCCCGTCACGACCGGCTGGGTGGACTTGCGCGTCGTACGCATCGGCCCCACCTTCCTGATGCTCTACCGCCCGGACGGCGGCGCCTGGATCCTCAGCAAGCGGTACACCCGCACCGATCTGCCGCCGACCCTGGAGGTGGGCCTCAACGCCTACACCAACTGGGAGGCTATCGACGGCGACGCGGCGACCTTCAACCGCACTCTGGTGACCAAGCCGCGCTTTACCGCCGATCTGCAGGTTCACAGCGACTACATCCGCTTCCGTCGCCCCCAGGTGGCCGATAGCGTGCGGGCCAGGATCGCCGGCGAGGGCCTCAACAACGCCGAGTGGCTCCAGGCCATCGGGCCGTAGGCGGGGCGATAGCGGACGGCGCGAAACACAGTATGCCAAACATCGCTCAGCGGGCGGGGTGACTACCTCGCCCGCCGCTTGTTAGCGCAGTCTCGCGGGTCTGGTCCGTGCTATAATAAAGGCAGGTATGACCGATCTATCTGCCGTCAGTAAAGGTGGGCGCATGAAGACCCAATCGCCAGACACACACCCGGACGCCGAGCGCGTGCAGATCGAATTGCTGCGCCGGGCCACGATAGCCCAACGCTTCCATCTGGTCCGGTCGCTCACGGCCACCACGCGCCGGCTCGCCTGGCAGGCCATCCGCGAAGCGAATCCCGGCGCCTCCGACCAGGAAGTCGATCTGCTGTTCGTCCGCGTGCACTACGGGCTAGACTTAGCGGACCGGCTGCGTGCGTTTCTCGCCCAGCGCGAGGCATGATCACCAGCGATCTTTAGACCGCCACTAAAGCTAAATCGGCTAGGCTAGTAGTCTACCACACAGATTATGATGGCGGCAGGCCGGTTTGCAACCGGCCCCTACAGCGCTTCCCCACGGTGATTCTGCTGGGCGGCAGGCCGGTTTGCAACCGGCCCCTACCCCGCAAAATCATCGTGGCCGACTACTAGGTTGCCGAAGAACTCGATGCCGTTGCGGTCGACGTTTTGCACGGTCAGGTAGCCGGGGTAGTAGCCGGTGGGTTGCAGGTCGAAGCGGGCAAACGTGCCCAGGATGTTGGTCGCGCGGCGCGACAGGTAGCTGATCAACAGCGGCTGGCGGTAGTCGTAGCGGCTCAGCAGGCGGACGGCCGTGAACAGTTGCGCCAGCGAGACGCGAAAGAAGGGTGGGTCGCACAGGATCAGGCCGAAGGGTTCGCCCAGCCATTCGGGGCGAAACACATCGTAGCGGCGGAAGCCCGCCAGCCCGGCAAAGCGCGTGTCGATATCGAGCGTGCGCACCGCCACGCCCCGCCGCTCCAGTTCCTGGCCCAGGCGCGGCGCGCAGAGACAGCAGGGGTTCGGGTAGGCGGCGACGACGCCCGCCAGGTGGGCCAGCGTGGGGGCGTCGAAGAAGTATTGCTCGTGTTCGTGGCGCTCGTCCATGGCGCGCGTGCCCCTGACCGCAATTGTTCTGTAGGGGCCGGTTTGAAACCGGCCCGCGCGATCGACCACGCTGTAGGGGCCGGTTTGAAACCGGCCCGGCCTGCCGCCGCTATTACCCTGCCGCCGCCCTAATCGGTGCCCTTGATCGAGGCCAGCGGCCAGAGCCGGTACTCGACTTCGGCCAGACCCGCCGCGACGACCGCTTCCACCACCTCTTCGGCGGACTTATAGCAGGCCACCGACTCGTCGAGCGGCACCTTGCCGTCGATATTCACGACGATGCCCGCATCGCGGTACTCGCGGTTGACCTGCTCCTGCGACAGCTTTTGCTTGGCCGCGGACCGTGACAGCCGCCGCCCCGCGCCGTGGTTCACTGAATAGGCGCTGCGCACCGCGCCCGGCAGCGGGCGCAGGATATAGCTGAAATCGCGATTGCTGCCGGGAATCAGCACCGGGTGGCCGATCTCGGCCCAGCGCGTGCCCTGCAACGCCGGATGCCCGGCCGGGAAGGCGCGCGTGGCGCCCTTGCGATGCACCCAGACCTCGCCGAACTCCGGGTGCTGCTCGCGCTGCACCAGGTTGTGGCTGATCTCATAGATCAGCTCCAACTCGGCGTCGAATACCTCCTCGAAGGCCGCGGCCAGTTGCTGGAACAGGATCAGGCGGTTGATGATGGCGAAGTTGCCCCCGGCGGCCACCGCGTTCAGGTAGCTGCGGTGGTACGGCGAATCGGGCGTGAAGTAGCCCAGGTCGATGTGCGCCGCCTTCTTGCCCTTGTCGCCGCGGGCCAGCTCGAAGTAGTTGGTCGCCAGGCCGTGGCCGAAGCCGCGGCTGCCGCTATGCACCTGCACGAACAGGGTGCCCGTTTGCTCGCAGCGTTGCAGTTCGATGAAGTGGTTGCCGCCGCCCAGCGACCCTAACTGGTTCATGCCGCGCTCGGGGCGGCCCTTGCCGCCCCACGGCACATCCCAATCGTCGTCCACCGGGATGCGGTTGCGCTCGGCGCGGCTGCGGTCCAGCCCCGCGCCGTACTTCGAGAGGTAGTAATCGGCGCCGCTGCGGATCAGCTTCTGGAATTCCTTCTCGCCGATGCGGCCCAGCGTCTTGCTCGTGCCGCCCGCGCCCAGGGCGATGCGCGCAGTCACGGCGCGGTTAAAGGCCAGCCGCTTGTCGCGGTTTGCCGCGCCCACCGGCACATCGGAGCGCGCGCTGATCATCCCGCAGTTATGCACAAATACGCCCGCCGCCAGCGCAAAGTTGCCGTAGTTGGGCACGGTCAGGCAATAGACATCCGCCGTATACGGCACCGGCTCCACGGCGACGACCTTGTGGTTGTCCCGGTCCGTGTGCATACGGAAGGGCATCAGCCAGGTGCCGGGCTGAAGATGTTGCGCTTGCCGGTAGATTCCGTTACGCAAAAGAAAGAGGTGATCCGGTGTGCAGCAAATCTCCTGCTGGTTATCCAGCACCACCTTGACCAGGGGCGCAGCACGCCGGGTGTGGCGCGCCGTGGCGCGCGCAACGACAACCTTCTGGGCGGCGTCGAGCGCATAGACCAGCAGGTCGTCAGAGGCGGCCACCAGATCCGCGATGGGGTAGGTGTGCCCATCCACGGTGGGGATCAGCGTGTCCCCGGTGAAGCAACCAATATCATACCCGACCGGCCCCATCGCCACCGTGCCGCCGGTCAGGATGACCGAGCCGACCGGCACGCCGTAGCCGAAATGGGCGTCGGGCGTGATGACAACGAGCTTGACGCCGGGGAAGCGCGTGGCGTTGACGATCTGCGGGTAGAGGCCGTCTTCGGCCTCAGCTAGCAAGGCCGGGGTGAAGAAGAGCCGCACCGGCACGGCGCCCGTGTCGCGGGTCTGCAACGCGAAGTAGCCGTCCTCATGCGGCACGGCGTAGTCCTTCCAGTTGTAGACGGTGATCGGCTTCAGGTCCATGCGGCTCCTTCTCCCTGACGTGCGGTGGCGGTTGAACGATAGACGGTGCGGCGTTCGCGGCAAGAGTCATGCCCACCGCGCGCTGCGCGACACCCCGGCACGGTGCGCAGAGGAGGATTTGAACCCCCGTAGGCAAAGCCACCTGATTTACAGTCAGGCCCGATTGGCCGCTCCGGCATCTGCGCTTGTTGTAGCTCTATTATCGCCGGAGCCGGCGGCGATCAGAACCAGCGCGAGACGGATCGCAGGTTGCGCTGCTCGGCGGAGCGCCCCTGGGCCGCGCGACGGAGCCGGCCTACATCGGCGGCGCGTCCCCTCCGTCTGGAGGGGGCCGGGGCAAGCCGGAATCGCGCAACGGGGGACCAAAGTCCCTACTGGAAGTTTACCGACCGGCCTTTACCACAGCGAGTCGTAATGCTATAATCGACATGTTGGTTTCGGTTGAATCTGTCCCCTTGGCGAAGGATATTTCCGTATGCTCTCATGGTTGTTCCGGTGCCCCCTGCCCGAAGGCGAACAAGCGCGCAAGTGGCGGGTCTTAAATGCCTTGCTGCTGATCTTCCTGGTCCTGGTGGTCTTCGGTACCGGCGCCAGCTTGATCTTCCAAACCGCCACCAGTAATCCGATGGCCCTGGTCGCCCTGGCGATCCTCTTCACATTTTACGTCGCTAATCGCCGGGGGCTGATCAGGGTCACAGCGGTGGGGCTGGTTGTGGGGTTGGAAGCCATCGTCGTGCTGTACAGTGTCTCCGGGCAGGGCGATCCGCTGGCTAATGCCCTCACCCCGGCCATCGGCGCGCTGCCAATCGCCCTCAGTGCAACAGTGCTCTCGTGGCGGGCCGTGCCAATCACCGTGCTGGCCGTGAGCGGCGTGACCGCCTGGCTGTACACAGCGGGAATCGCGCCCCTGGTCGCATACCAGGCGACCACGAACATGGGTCCCCGATTCCTCATCACGGTCGTGATCCTGTTCATCGCCGTCGGAGCGCTCGCCGCCCTGCCCAACCACCAAGTAGAGCAAGCCCTGGATCGGTTACAGCACCGCAACGGGGATCTGGAGCAGGCAAACCGGGATCTAGCCACGCAGCGTGAGCGAGATCTGCGCCTGCAAGCGAACCTGGGCAATTTGGCGACGGAACTGTCCGCCGTCAGCAGCCGGCAAGGCGTCGCCGTCACCA
>JAICKM010001085.1 GCA_025927935.1 Chloroflexia bacterium
ATCGGCATCAGCCAGGGCCAGGTGTGGACCGGCGCGTATGGCGGGCAGGCCCGGCGCACCTACGGCGTGCTGGGCGACGCGGTGAACCTGGCCGCCCGGCTGATGCAATCGGCGGCGCCGGGCGGCATCCTGGTGACGCAGGCGGTGCGCCAGGCCGCCGGGCCGCGCTTCGGCTGGGCCGCCCTGCCCGCCCTGCGCGTCAAGGGCAAGGCCGGCGCCGTGCCCGTCTACGGGCTGGTGGCCGAGCGCACGGAAGCCGAACAGGCGCTGCGCGAACCGGGCGCGGGCGGGCCGCTGGTGGGGCGGGCGGCGGAACTGGCCCAACTCGACGCCGCCCTGGCCCAGGCGCGCGCCGGGCAGGGACGCATCGTGGGCATCACCGGCGAGGCCGGGCTGGGCAAATCGCGGCTGGTGCTGGAGGCGGTCCGCCGCGCGCGCGCCGCCGGACTGCCGGTCTACGCGGGCACCGCCCAGTCCTACGGCACCAACACGCCCTACCTGGCCTGGCACGCCGTCTGGCACGCCTTTTTCGACCTCGATCCTGACGGCACGCCCGACGAGATCGCGCTGGAGCTGGAAGATAAGCTGGCCGGGATCGACCCGGCGCTGCTCGAACGCCTGCCGCTGCTCGGCCCGGCGCTGGGCCTGCCGCTGCCCGACAATACGCTGACGGCGGGACTCGACCCCGCCCTGCGCAAGGCGTCGCTGGAGGCGCTGGTGATCGCCTGCCTGCGCGCCCGCGCCGCGGCCACGCCGCTGGCCCTGGTGCTCGAAGATTGCCAGTGGCTCGACCCGCTGTCGCACGATCTGCTGGAGGCGGTGGGCCGCGCCATCCCCGCGCTGCCCGTGCTGGTGCTGCTGGCCTACCGGCCCCCGGAGTTGGAGCGGTTGCGGGCGCCGCAGGTGGAGACCCTGCCCCACTTCACCGCCATCCGCCTGGCGCCCTTCGCGCCCGACGACGCCCGCCGCCTGGTGGCCGCCCGGCTCGGCGAGGAGCACGCCGCGGCCTGGCCGCCCGGCCTGGTCGCGCAGATCGCCGCCCGCGGCGACGGCAACCCCTTCTACCTGGAAGAACTGATCAACTACCTGGCCGAGTCGGGCGTCGACCCGCGGGACGGGGCCGCGCTGGCCGCCGTGGAGTGGCCGGCCAGCCTGCAAAGCCTGCTGCTGGCGCGCATCGACCAGTTGACCGAGCAGCAGCGCACCGTGCTCAAGGTCGCCAGCATCATCGGGCGGCACTTCGCGCAGCCGCAACTCTGGGGCGTACACCCCGATCTCGGTCCGCCGGAGCCGGTGGCCGCCGACCTGGCCGAACTCGACCGGCTGGAATTGACGCCGCTCGACACGCCGGAACCGGAACCGGCGTACCTGTTCAAACACCAGTTGACGCGGGAAGTGACCTATAGCAGCCTGCCGCGCGCCCTGCGCGCCCGCCTGCACGCGCAGTTTGCCACCTGGCTGGAAGCGGGCAGCGCCGTGGCCGGCGGGCCGCCGCCGCTGGATCTGCTGGCCTACCACTACGGGCAAAGCGGCAATACCGCCAAGCAGCGCGAGTATTACCGCAAAGCCGGCGATGCCGCCGCCGCCGCCTACGCCGGACCCGCGGCCATGGACTACTACGAGCGCCTGCTGGCCGTCTGCCCGCCCG
>JAICKM010000995.1 GCA_025927935.1 Chloroflexia bacterium
CCGATCCCCGCCAGGCCCAGCATCAGGCCGGGGGTTTCCCCGCCGCCGGTGCCGCAGGGCCACGCGCCGCCCGCCGCTCGCGCCCCCGCGATCCCCCGCGCGGCCACGGCGGCCACCAGATCGGCGGACAGCGGGGCTGCCGGCCCGGCCAGCACTACTTCCGCCTGGCCCGCCAGGCCGTGGCACAGACAGAAATCCGATCCGCCGGCAGTCAGGGCGGCTTCGACGGCGCGGCGCGTGGTAGCGAGCGCGACCCCGGCCTCGGCCTGGTAGCGCGCGGCGCCCAGCAGTTCGTAGGCGCGCAGCCGGGTCAGGGCGATGCCCGGCGCGCCGTGGCACCAGGCGACGGCGAAGGCGCGCGCCCGCCGGGTGCGCCCCGCCGCCACGCGGAAATCGGGCCAGTTCCCGGCGTCCGCGTCGAACCAATGCCGCTCATAGGCATACGCCTGCTCCGCGGCTTCTCGATAGGCGGCGTTCCCGGTCACGGCATACAACTCCAGCAGCGCATAGCCGATACCCGCCGCGCCGTGCGCCAGCCCGGTCAGATGGCGCGCCGGGCGAATCGCCCGCGCAGGCCAGGAATAGCCCGCCGCTGTCTTGTCCGCCACCGCTACCAGCGCGTCACCCAGTTCGCCGGCCTGCTCGACCAGCGCGGGTGCCTCTTTGGAGGCACCCAGGGTCTCCGCCAGCACCAGCAGCCCGGCCACCGCGCCCGCCGTGCCCGACAGGAAGTCGTGTTCGTGCGCGCCGTCCGCAGGCAGCGTCCGCACCAGATCCCGCGCCTGCCCGATCAGGGCGCCGTCGTCCAGCAGCCCGCCCAGCCGCGTCGCGGCCAGCGCGATCCCCACCCAGCCCGTGTACAACCCCAAACGCGCGGGCGGCGGGAGCGCCCCGGCCTGGGCCAGCGCCTGGCGCATCGCACCGAGCGCCGTGCGCCGGATCGCCACGTCCCCGGTGATGGCCCAGAGTTCGGCCAGGAACAGGGCCACCCCGCTGGTACCCGCGTACAGGTCCGGCCCAAGCGCGGCGTAGACCCGGCCATGCCGGGGATCGGCCAGGGTCGCGCCCATCCAGTTGCACTGGTCCTCGTACCAGATCGCTTCGCGGGCCAGGCGCGCGCCGATCTCGGCGGCCACGGCCAGCCCATCTATCGCCGGGGCGGTTTGTGGGGGCGCCGGGGCAGCCGGCATCACGGCCACCGGCGCGGGCAGCGCGAACGGATACTCGGCCGTAGAATCGGGGCGCAGATAGGGCCGCTCCAGGTTTATCCCTGCTTCCGCGAAGCGCTGCTCGATAATGCTTAGCCGAGCGTCCGCGTCCCCGTGGCCCGCCTCCTCCCCGCGCACCAGCCCTTCGGCCAGAAGCATACAGCGGTGCAACCCAAAACTCTCCCCCTGGCCCGGATCTTCGGCCAGGCCGAGGCCCAGTGCGAGGCAGTGGGTCAGCGCAGGGATGGCCCGGCCCACATGGGCGGCCAGATGCGGGTAAATATCGCCCACGATAGCCGCGACGGCGGCATAATCGGCCTGGCGGATGTAGAGCACGGCGGCATCGCAGCGTCCGAACGCGCGCGGGTCGTTCACCACCTTGAGCCGGAAAGGCAGCCCGGCCCTATTCAACCGGCGCGTCAGCAGCCCCATCAACTGGACAGCGCCCGCCGCATCCACATGCCAGTAGAACCGCACCAGCGGCTCCGCCCCGGCGTGCGGCAGGGGCCGATCCCCTACCGCCATGTAGAAGCCGGGCGAAATGGCCGGCAAGTCCTTGGGGAAGCGCACGCGGAAATCCGCCCCGGCGGCGGGCGCATCCGGCACCAGCCACAGGGCCAACCCCCCCCGCGTTGCCACGGTGCGCGCCGCATCGGTGCCCAGCAGTTGCCATCCCGCTTCCCAGCAGCCGCTCCCTGTATTGGCCGCGGCTAGTTGTTCCACGAAAGGGGTCATGCCGGTCAGCAGCGGGCGCGCGGGTGGCGGCGCGCCGGGCACCGCGCCGCCCGCGCTGTAGAAATCGCGGTAGAGTTGCGCCTGCAACTGGTAGAGCAGGTAATTGCGGCCGGTAGCCGGCGTCAGCGCACGCCGGATGCCCGCCGGCAAGCGGGGCGAACGCACGCCAAA
>JAICKM010000706.1 GCA_025927935.1 Chloroflexia bacterium
TAAACCCCACCTGGGTGCCCACCGCCTTGATCCACAGTCCAATCCTCACCAGCGCACAGACCTGGAGCCATGATCCGCGGCGGCATCTGATGCGCGAGGCCCTGACGGTCCAACGCGACGCGATCTTCGCCGACCTCTTCCACAAGCTGCGCGGGGAGCAGCCCGGCAGGTAGCGCCGTCATGCGACGCCAGAGGGCGCCAACAGCGGGATTGCACCACGCCGGCCGATGATCTCCTGGAAGTGCTACAGGCGGAAACAATCCTCGTGCTTGATGATTTCCACCTGGTGGATGGCGTGGAGGTCAACCCGATCACCGAACGCCTGGCAGAGCAGATGCCGCTCCGGCCGCATTTCGTGTTCTCGACCCTAAAAGGGCCGTCCATTACGGCACAGAGTGATCTACAGGGCATCCAACACCCGGATTCCTTACAGCCTACCCTCTTCCCTCTCTGCATTTGGGTTGCTATAATGCGGGGGGTAGCCGTCACCGTAGACGGCAGATGCGATCCGTGCTTTAGGGCGCCCCCGACCTGGATCGCTCTCCCGCTCTCACGGGAAACGCCGGAGAACATCCGGAAGCAGGGAGGGGACGTACCTTCGTGGAGATCTTGCTCACCTGGGCCGCTTACCTAACCCTGGGCGTGATCTGGCTGGCGCTCGGCTGGGCCTACCTCGCCCCGCGCCTGCCGCACCACGTTCGGCTGGTGATTATCGGTCTCCTCGCGGGAGGAGCCGTGCTGGCCTTGATTGTGACAGCTGACGCTACTGGTGGTCGCCTTGCAGCCTGGGCATCGTGGATCTACCCACCAGAGCGCGCCGGGCCGCGGGCTGGAGTCCGGCTCCACCCGGACTTCGGTATGCAATGCCAACGTGGTCGCTAGGCGTGCCGCTACTGATCGCGTTCGGGCTTGCCGTCATTTGGCGCCCGGCCCCCGAGCGGTGCGCCATAACGCCGTATGCCCAGTCATTTCGGCTCACGCCAGCGGGACCAGCCTGGGCCGCGTCACCTGACCCTGCCGCGCCGCGCGGCGCACCCGATATGGCCACTTTCGGCCAACGTTGCCTGTATCGCACCGCCACACTCAGCCAGATCGTATACGCCATCTTTCCCACCTGCAAGTAGGCACAGGTTGACGACAACTATCCCCTGGCACAAGTCACCGGCATCGTGCGCGCCATTGACCTGTCCCACGCAGACTCGCCGTGGCTCCATACGAGCCACGACGTAGGGTTTGACGTGGCGGTTGACCCGGCCTCGGCATGGCTCGTGCTCAGCGATGGTGGCCCCAACCCGCTCTTGCACGTAGAAGCCGAGTCCGCCCCGTTTCCAGTCGCCGATCGGCCCGTGGTTGGGGATCGGGTGACGGTCGCGGGCCGGTGGATCTTCGATTGTGGACACGACGCCAAAACCGAGATCCACCCGGCGGCAATCATCGCCAGCGAGCATGACGAGTGGCGAACGGAGCTAGCGGGCGGGCCACAGCAGGTGCGAACTTTAGGGGTCTGGATGAATAGCGCCCCCGGTCTTGTGCATGTGCCTCTAGCCCCGTTGGATATACAGGTCGCTTTTCCCCCGGCCCGCGATAAGTGCTGGAGCGACCCCCGTAGTGGAGGTGATCGCTGGATCGCCAAGTGCCGTGCGCTGGACAATCGAAGGCCCCGGTTCCGGCCCACGGGCCGCTGTACACTTCGAGCCACCCGCCCCGGATGGATCGGCGCACTTCGAGCTGCTATTCGGCTACCAAGCAGTAACTCCCCCGCCCAGTCCGCCCATCTCATATACGGTGGCCTTTGATCGGCTCCTCGTCCAGAACTATTTGCGACTGCAGGCGCGTAACACAGCACGCAGCATGACAGGAGGGCTACCCACGGACCTGATCGACCCGCAGCTTGGGCTTCCCGGCACGGGTCATGGGTTCATGCAAGTGCTCGTTGACCATAACTGGCGCAGTCTCCTGGACGGCGCCCGGGTCGCGAGCGGCCACACCTATGCCCTGGCCGCCGTGCCACCCATACGCATTTTAGCGCCGGGTGCCGAGCATCTTCGTCTCGCGATCACCGGTTATGCGGACAATGACCCATCCGACGGTGTCGAGTTGGCCTCCGGCAGCGCAGACGGCGCCGCGCTGCTCAATTGGGATGCCGGGCGGCTGGCCGATCTTTGCTGCGGACAGGAACAGAACTTCACGCCGCGCCATGGGGCGTGGACGCTCTCTTACCACGCCAACCCTGCAACGCCGTGAGGTGCGGGAGGAATGCCAATGCCACCCACCAACGCGGGCTTTCATCTAACGCCACGGGACCGGCGCGCGCTTCGGGCGCTCGTGCCGATCGTCTGTGGGCTAGATGCCGCTCGACCGGGGACCGATGAACCGGCCTCGGTGAGCGAAGCGAACCAGGAGGCGAGGATTGAGCCAATCGTGCGGCACGCGGAGGCGACGTTAGCATCCTTCTCCACGGGTCAGCGTAGCGCCATTCTGCTGGGCCTCCGCGCCTTCGATCTCCTGGCAGCCTTACGACCGCCCTTCGGGCGCCCCTTCTCGCGCTTGCCCCTGTCTGCGGCCCGCCGGTACTATCACGCCTGGTGGATAGCCCCGCATGCCCTCGCGCGCAGCACCGCCAGGGTGTTGAAAGGGCTGCTTGTGCTCGGCTACTACGCACAGCCCGCCGTGCAGCGCCGGCTCGCCTATGATCCGCAGCCATGGATAGCCGGGGTCGCCCAGCGGCGGCTCCAGATGTGGGCCGCCGCTATCGCACGCCATGAGACGCTTGTGCGCGCGCCCGACCCACTCCTGCCCACGTCCATCCGCGCCGGCTACGAACCGTCACCGCGCGTGCATACCGGCCACGACTTTCCAGGGGGCGGGCTAGAGTGCGACGTCGTCGTCGTCGGCTCAGGCGCCGGGGGCGGCGTTATTGCCGCCGAACTGGCCGAGGGTGGGTTGGAGGTGATCGTGCTCGAAGAGGGCGGCTATCACCCGAGCACGGAGTTCACCGCCGAGGCTACCGCCATGGTGCGCAATCTCTACCGTGACGGCGGCGGGCAGGTGACCATCGGCACACCGGCCATCAGCTTCGCCGAAGGTCGCTGTGTCGGCGGCTCGACCACCATCAACGGGGGGATGTGCTGGCGCACCCCGGAACGGGTCCTTGCCCGCTGGTCCCGCGACGATGCGGTCGCGGCCATCCTCCCTGATGAGATGGAGCGCTATTTCCAACGGGTCGAACGCTTCGTGTCGGCCGCCCCGCAGGACGCCGGCAGCATTGGCCGCGACCAGGAACTCCTGCGGGCCGGCGCCGAGCGGTCCGGCTGGCGCATCCTCCCCAACATCCGCAACCAGTTGCACTGCGGCGGCTGCAACAACTGCATCCTGGGGTGCCCTACCGGGGCCAAGCGCTCGACGCTCGTTTCCTATCTTCCTCGGGCCATGGCCTTTGGGGCGCATGTATTCGCCGACTGCCATGTTGAGCGTATCACGCTGCGCGGCAAGCGCGCGGTCGGGGTAACCGGCTACGTCGTGCGGGACAACGGGCGGCCAGGAGCACGCTTCACAGTGCGGGCCCGCCGCGTGGTGCTGGCGGCGGGTGCGATCCAAACGCCCGCGCTCCTCTTGCGTTCGGGTGTGCGCTCTCCCTCGCATCGCATCGGCTACAACCTGACCATCCATCCCAACGCCGCTGTCGCCGCGATCTTCGACGAGGCGGTGGAGGGATGGAAGGGTGTGCACCAGGCCTACCAGGTGCGCCAGTTCCAGGA
>JAICKM010000677.1 GCA_025927935.1 Chloroflexia bacterium
GAGGCCGACGTGGTGCTGGAAGGCGAGTACAGCACGTCCTGGCAGGAGCATGCCTACTTGCAGCCGGAAGCAGGCATCGCCTATATCGACAAGTACGGCAAACTGGTGATCGAGACGGCGGGCCAGTGGCTGCACGAGGACCGGCGCCAGATCGCGGCCATGCTCGAACTGCCGGAAGATGAGGTGATCGTGCGCTACGCGGCCATCGGCGGAGCGTTCGGCGGGCGCGAGGATCTGTCGATCCAGCACCTGCTGGCCCTGGCGACGTGGAAGCTGCGCCGCCCCACGGCCATGATCTGGAGCCGTGAAGAGTCGATGACCGCGCACCACAAGCGCCACCCCATGACGGTGCGTTGCCGCTGGGGCGCCAAGCGGGACGGCCATATCGTCGCGGTCGAGTCCGAGGTGGTGGCCGACGGCGGCGCCTACGCCTCCACGAGCGTCGAGGTGGTCAAGATCGCCACCGTGTTCGCCAACGGCTGCTACGAAGTGCCCCACATCACCGCCGACGGCTACGCAGTCTACACCAACAACGTGCCCAGCGGCGCCTTCCGCGGCTTCGGCGCCCCGCAGGCGCAGTTCGCCGCCGAGATCATGGTCACGCGCCTGGCCCACGCCCTGGGCATCGATCCCATCGAGATGCGGCGCATCAACATCTACCGCGAAGGCAGCATCGAGTCGACCCAGCAGCCGCTGCCCCCCGGCGTGAGCGCCTTACCGGTGCTGGAACGCTGCGTAGCCGAAGCGCGCGCGCGCTTCGGCTACGGCGCGGAGCGCCGGCAGCCCGCCGCGCCGCACCTGCGCCGGGGGATCGGCATCGCCTCCGGCATCAAGAACATCGGCTATTCGTTCGGCTACCCCGAACAGGCCACGGCCACGGTCGAACTGCACGGCGGCGAACGCATCGAGCACGCCACCGTGCGCGCCGGGGCGGCGGAGGTGGGCCAGGGCGTCCACACGATCCTCAAGCAGATCGCCGCCGAGACGCTGGGCCTGCCCTTCGAGCACCCGGAGGGTGCCGGGGAAGCGCCGCTGATCGAGATGGTCACCAACGACAGCAGCCAGGCGCCCAACACGGGCAGCGTGTCGGCCTCGCGCATGACCTTCATGGGCGGGCGGGCGGTGCACGACGCCGCGCTGAAAGCGCTCCAGGCGTGGAACGCGGGCGCGCGCCCGGCGCGGGCCACCGCCCAGTACCGCCCCGCCCGCACGACGCCCCTCGACCCGGAGACGACCGCCGGGCACCCAAATTACAACTACGGCTATGTGTCCCAGGCGGTGGAAGTGGAGGTTAACACGCTCACCGGCAACGTGCAGGTGCTACGCATCATCAGCACTCACGATGTGGGCAAGGCGATCAATCGCCGGCAGGTGGAGGGCCAGATCGAGGGCTGCCTGGCCCAGGCGCTGGGCTATGCCTTGCTGGAACACTTCCAGATGCGCGACGGGCGCGTGCTGACGCCCTACCTCAGCACCTACCTGCTGCCTACCACGCTGGACATGCCCGCCGAGGTCATCCCGGTGATCCTGGAACTGGCCGACCCGAACGGCCCCTACGGCGCCCGCGGCGTGGCCGAGATGCCGTTGGTGCCGCTGGCCCCGGCTATCGCCGCCGCCATCTACGACGCCACCGGCGCCTGGGTCACACAGCAACCGATGACCCCGGAGCGCGTGCTGGCCGCGCTCCAGGCCGCGAGCCAGACGTAGATCCATCGACCACGCGGCACTCAGTAGTCTATCCATCGGGATCTGTCATTCTGAGCGGAGCGAAGAATCTCCGTCTTGGCGTCCCAAAGACGAGACTCTTCGCTCCGCTCAGAGTGACAATAGGGGTTGGTCATTCTGAGCGGAGCGAAGAATCTCCGTCTTGTCTGCTCAAAGACGAGACTCTTCGCTCCGCTCAGAGTGACAAAGACGGCTGGAAACGCTACTTCGTACTCTTCGTACTCAGCACGCAGCACTCAGCAATGTGCCTGCGGCACCGCTGCGCGATCAGCACTACGGTGAGCGGCAGAACTGGACGGCGCCCACGAAGCCGGACAAGCCGCGCCCGCGCGACCAACTGTCCAGGTGCGCCAGCAGGCGCGTGCCCGCGTCGCGCAGCGGGGTGAAGGCGGTGTAGGCGTCGTTGAAGGCGAAGACATCGTAGTCGTTGAGCGCGCTATACGCCGTGGCGCTGGCCGTGTAGACCTGGGCGGCATAGGTCCGGGCTTCCAGGTCGAGATCAAGCAAGGCGGATGGGGCGGGACGGCCGTAACCGGTGCGCACCGGCGCGGCAGCATCGCGGATGGCGGCGAGGTCGGTGACGGTCTGGCCGCGCCAGCCCGAGTCGAAGATGCTGGTGTTGTGCAGCGCCGCTTCATCGCGGGAGAGGGCGTCGGCGCGCAACGACAGGTTCAGCAGGCCACCCGCCAGCCAGGTCACGTAGCCGCATTCATCGGCGCGCACCGGCGGCGTGGGGGTGGGAGTCGGGGTATTCGTCGGCGTGGCCGTAGCCGTTGGTGAGGGCGTGATCGTGGGCGTGGCGCTGGCGGTTGCCGTCGGCGAAGGCGTCGCCGTGGGGGTCGGCGTCGCCGTGGGCGGCGGCGCGAACGGGTTGAGGTCGCCGCCGTCACACCCGGCAGCAAGGCCCGCGGCCAGCAGCAGCAACACGCTCAGCACGATTCCGCGCGACAGGTTCATCCTCATCGAGTCTCCCTTTCGCCTACTACGGATAGGGTAGCAGCCAACCCCAACCAAGCAGGACGCGGGCCACCCACCGGAGTACTTCCTTGGAACAGATTATGCTGAGCAACCGCAGGGACTTTGTGTGTCTACAAAGTTCCCGTCTCATCCTGGGACACAGACCGAACTAATCTGTCATTCTGAGGTGCGTTGATGCCCAGGGAAGTCGCACCGGCCCTGCGTCGGGAAGCTCTCACCAGCCTCCTGCTTTTCTCAATACGTCCGCACCCGCTTGCCGCGCAGTTGCGGCAAGTGGCGGCAGCCTGCGTGCCCGTTTGAGGCGATGCACATAGGTCCCTTCCGGAGGGCACAGTGCAACGCGAGATCAAGAACCGCCAGTGGGGGTCAGCGCCCGAAGTGACAGGCCCGGCCAATCCGTAGCGGACAGTCGCGGCCGGGGGAAGGGAGCCGCACCACCGATCCTTGTCCTACTGAAAAATACCTATCTCCTGATACCCCGCTGACGCACGGGTTGCAGGAGGTACATGAGGTGCACTGTGGATAATTTGCCAAAGGTCCTGGTAGTCGACGATGACCCAGCGATCTTGGAGATCTGCTCTGATCTATTGCAGACCGAAGGATACACCGTCAGCGTCGCCACCAACGGCCAGCAGGCGCTCGAACAGATCCGGATGGACCCGCCGCATGTGATCCTGATGGATATCATGATGCCGGTGCTGGACGGCGTGGAAGCGTGCCGCCAGGTCAAAGCCAACCCGGCCACCGCGGAGATCCCGGTCGTGCTGATGTCCGCGCGCACGAACCTGACCCGGCAAAGCCAGGACCTGGCCTCCGCCGACGCGCTCGTCGCCAAGCCGTTCGACATCGATCATTTACTCAATACGATCCACGATCTGGTCGGGGAGGATTCTTAACAAAACCGGCCCGCCGGCCCGGCGTCAGGACCGGGCCAGCAGCGTGTCATGTTCGGGGCTATAGGGGAGGAGCTTGCCGGCGGGCATCATCAGCAGCGTGTCCGGCTTAATCTGGCCCACAAAATCGACATCATGGGTCACGGCGATGATCGTGCCGTTGTAGTCGGCCAGCGCCTCGCCGATAATCTCGCGCGACATGGGGTCGAGGTGCGTGGTCGGTTCGTCGAGCACCAGCAGGTTCGGCCCGGCCAGCACCAGCTTTGCCAGGGCCAGGCGCGTCTTCTCGCCGCCGGAGAGGGTGCCGACGGTCTGCATCACGCGGTCCCCGGTGAACAGGAAGCGGCCCAGCA
>JAICKM010000360.1 GCA_025927935.1 Chloroflexia bacterium
ATGGTGCGCGTTTCGCCGCTGTCCACGTCGAGATAGCTCAGGCGCACGCCCACCGGTAGCGTCACACCCTCCCGGCCTGAAGGGACGGCCAGCTTGAACACCACGGAGCGAGCCTCCCCGGCGATCATGTCGTCCAGGCGCACGCGCAGCCCACCGTTGCGCTCGGTCTCAAACGCGTTGAGCAGGCGAGCGTCGACACCGTCCGGCACATCGAGCGTCACGGCGACCTGGCGGGCGCAGGTGGAGAGCACTTCGCCCAATTCCCGGTGCAGAAAATCGGGGATCTGCCGGGCATCCTCGATGAAGTAGAAGTGGCCGCCGCCGCGCAGCGCCATCTGCTCCAGCAGGTCTTCCTGGAAGTCGGCGCCGATGCCCATGGTCGTGGTGCTCACGCCCCGCGCCCGTAGCTCGCCGGCATGGTGAGCCAACTCGTCCGGATCGGTAATGCCGACGTTCGCCAGTCCGTCGCTGAGCAAGATGGTCCGGCTCAGATAGTTGGCCTCGTGCTGATAGTTCGCCACTTCCTGGGCGCCGGTCAGCCAGCCGCCGCCCAGGTTGGTGCTGCCGCCGCTCTCGATCTTGCGCACCTCGGCAATGAGTCCCGCTTTCACCGACGGGGTCAGAGCGCGGCTCGGCGCGACCATTCGCACCTCGTCGTCGTAGGCGATTACGGCCACGCGGTCAGCCGCCGTGAGATTACGCAGGCAGAAGATGGCCGCTTCCTTGGCCTTATCCAGCTTGCTGCCCGCCATCGACCCGCTGCGGTCGAGGACCAGGGCCAGGTTGAGCGGCAACCGGTCGGTCGCGTGCGGGCGATCCGGCGCGATAAGCTGCACCCGCAAGTAACGGGCATCGGCACCCTCGGTCGGAACGAGCCGGCGGTCCAGGTGCGCCAGTAACTTCATCATCAGATTTCCTCCCCATGCTTCTCCGGCATCTCGGCCAGAATGCGACCGGCGGCCTCCACCAACCGGTCCACCAACTCGTTCGTGCGGGCATCGCCGCTCATGATATAGTGTAGCTCCACGCCCGGCGCGAGCGGCACACGCTGCCAGGTCGTGGGCGCCGCCTCGGTTGCCGGTAGATATTGCGGCGGCGCGAATGTCTGCGGCGGCGGACCACCGGGCGGTGGCGCTGCCGGCGGCATTACTGCCGGGGCGGGTGGCGCCCAATCGGGCGGCGAGGCGCCCGGCATCATGCCTGCCGCGGGCGCCGCAACCGGGGGCCACGCGCGGGGCAGCGTCCGTTCCTTCAGGTGCTCGCGCGTGGCCCCGCGCCCCAGCACATCAGCGATGTAATCGACCGCCGAGGTTCGGCGCCGGGCGGCAACCGCCTGCGGCGCGGAGGGCGCCAGCACTTGCGCGATTTCTTGGCGGTCCAGCCGGCCCAGCATGGCGCGGATCTCCTCCAGCGGCAGATATTGTTCTTTCAGCCGCCGGATCAAGTCCAGTCGCTGGACATGGTCCTCGGTATATTCCGCGGGCCGCCCGCGCTCCGGCGCCGGGAGCAGGCCCTGCTCCACATAGTAGCGGATCGTGCGCGGGGTCACGCCCGCGCGGGTCGCCAGTTCGTTGATCGTCATTGCATATCTCCCATCGTTACGTAACACTGTTATCATAACACTATTACGTAATACTGTCAATATTGGGGAACGGGCAATTTGCCCATTCATTTCAGTAGCATGGTCCCGCCGGATGGGGCTAGCGGTCCCCATGAGCCAGGGACCCCGCCGACTGTCCACAACGCCGAGAATGCGGTATGATAGGCAAAGGATCCGTCGTTTTTGCGGATGGGCCCAATCGCCTGGGCCGTTTGCTTTGAGCCGTGGACTACGACCAGGCAGCGTCTCTCATGGAGGCGCAAGTGCGGCAAAAACAGGCGCAATGCAGTCAGGATGGAAGAAGGGAAGGAACCGGCAAGTGATGGACAACGAACGGGATGGCGTATCCGTTAGCCAGGTGTTGCGCGCTGTCAACACCCCGCGCGATGTCGAGGAATTAACCCGCATGCAAATCGCCCGGTTGCATACGATTGTGCAACCGCTATTCGAAGACCTGCCGCTGGCCGCCCTCAGCGCCTCGTCGGATCAAACCTCGGCTGAGCAGGTGGCGGTCGACCGCGCCTACACCCATTACATTACCGCCGAGCAGCTCTTAAATGCCGCTCTGCGCGTGTACGCGAGTCTGCTGGCGGCGGGCGCCACGAATCCAACGGCGGGACCGTCCGGCCGCGCGTAGGCCAGCCACGGACGCCCGTCAGCAGAACGCCCCGGTCGCTTAGCGACCGGGGCGTTTTCGCCGTCTGCTACCGGGCACCGAACCGCCCGGCTACCGCCGGCAGGCAAAGCCGGCACGATCCGGCATACTACACTCCCGCCGGCTCAAGCGCTATCGCCGGCAAAGGTGAGTAAATAGCCGTTATTATCGCGGCATTCGAACTCTCGGGCCCCATAGAACGTGGTGTGCGGCTCGCGCACGATGTCTACTTTGTCCTTGAGTTCCGCGTACAGGGCCTCCACATCGTCCACCTGGATATAGAAGGTCAGCGCCCCGCCGATGGGCAGGTCTTTCAACGCAGGCACATCCCCGCCCAGGCTGGCGCGGGTCTGGAACATCAGGTTCACGGCATTCCGGCGCAGTGACGCCCAGTCGTAGGGCGGCTGTTCGGGCGCGGTCGCCTCCACACTGAAGCCCATCTGCTCGATGTAGAAGCGGATGGTGCCCGGCAGATCATCGACCATGATATTGGGGCTGAGAGTCTTGAACATCGTTAGCGCCTCCTTGGTACTCGGTTTAGCGGAATAATCGCAACAGAGTCCAGTATAGACGCCCCTGGTGACACCGTTATGTCAGTAGCGATTCGGCGGGCGTGTGATTGCGCAACATCGCCTGGGCGGTCTTGGCGATCTGCGTGCGCAACGACTCCGGCTCCAGCACGCGCACATGCGCGCCCCACCCAAGCAGCCATTGCAGCACCTCGCTCTCCTGGCGTATGTGCAGCGTGACCAGCAGGCCGTCGGGCGTGGCTTCCTCGGCGGTCATGAAGAACGAGCGCGTCTCCTGCACCCAGCGGGACACCTCTGTATCAAACAGGGCGCGCACGACAATGGGCCGCTGCTCGTCCCGCCCTTGCTCGAAGACAAAGCCGGGCGGGCGCGTGAAGCTGCGATCCAGCACCTCCATCTCGTCCACGCGGTCGAGCCGAAAATGGCGGATGGCCTGGCGCACATGGCAGAAGCCGGTCATATACCAGGCGCCGCCCATATGGACCAAGCCATACGGATCGGCGTCGCGCCAGGCGGGGGCTGGCGCGTCCGTGGTCCGGTAGCGGGTGTGATAGCGGAAGCGCAACGTCTGGTGGGCGAGCATCGCCTGGCGTACCTTGCGCAGGTAGACTTCTTCGACATCCCCGACTCCACTGGTCGGAGCCGGGACGAAGCGCATATGGCGTTGCAGATACGCGACCTCCTCGCGCAACGGCGCGGGCAGGACGGCGGTGATCTTGCGGCCCGCGCTCTCGGCGGCGGCGCGGTACTGGGCATCGACGTGCCGGCCCACGAACTCGCTACCCAGCAGCAACACGGTCGCCTCGTCGGTGCTGAAAGTGAGCGGCGGCAGAAAATAGCCCGCGACCAGCGAATAGCCCTGCCCCGGCACGGCGACAACCGGCACCCCGGCTTCGCAGAGCGCCTCGATGTCGCGGTAAATCGTCCGCTTGCTGATCTCAAAGGTCGCGGCCAGGTCTTCGGCGCGGCGGCGCCCGCGCGCCTGGAGTTCAAGCACAATCGCCAGCAAACGATCAGTACGGTTCATGAGCGTGAGCCACCCCTTCCCTGCGCTGTTACTGGATCGGCACGCCTCATTCTAGCCCGGCAGTCGGGCGCGGTCAAGCTGCGCCGGATAGCTTGCGGATCGCGCCGTTATTATGATAGACTCGGAGGAGCCACAGCGCGCAAAGCGGCCGTTTGCGCGCACCACAAACCAGGGTGGTTTCCCCATGCCCCGGAGCGGCACTAGCAGCACTTCGTTATTATGTAAAGCTATAGAGAGGACTGCCCCGTCGGCATGATCTCAACCGGTGATAACGATACCCAGGTAAGTAGCCCCGCGCGGGCAACCAGTTTGCCCCGCGGCCTGGACCTGCTGTGGCATGCGCGCGGCTGGTGGGGCGGCTTAATCGCCCTGGGCCTGGCGGCGCGCGGCCAGGATGTCTTGATCAACGGGAACGACGCGGCGGCGGGGACGTATTATCTCCTGGCCATGGTGCTGCTGATCGCCGTCTGGCTGCACCCGGCACTGCCCTGGCGGCGAGCATCCGGCGCCCCGCCGCTTCCCGCCGCTGAAGCGCCTGCCGCTGTCTCCCCTCCTGCTCCCGCCGGTGACGCGCCGGTGGAGCAGACTCCGCCCATGGGTACGCCCACCGGCACGCAGCAGGTAGCCAGCACCCTACCGACACGCCGGGTGCGCGGCGCAGCGGCGGAGCCGGCGCCCGCGCCCATAGTGGTTCCCGAACCTGCGGCGGTGGCCCCGGTCGCCGCGCACTCGCGGCCCCGCGCATGGGCACGCTGGAAGGCGCTACGCGCCCGCCTGGGGTGGCGCCTGACGGCGGCGGGGCTGGTCCTGACCGGCGCGCTGGCGGGCGCGGCCACGCTGGTGTTGCTACAGGACATCGCCGATCCGCTGGGCGGTTGGCTCTGGGCGGCGGCGCTGGTGGTGCTGGTGCTGACCTTTGCCGGCGCCGAACCCTGGCCGCGCGGCGCGGGGTTACTGCCCGGCCCGGCGGATGATTTCTTCGCCCACGGCCTGCCCCGGCTATCGGTGCCGCTGGAAGTCGTGCTGATCGGCGGCATCCTGCTGCTCGCGCTGGCGCTGCGCCTGGTCAACCTGGAATATATGCCGGGCATCTTCGGCGACGAGGGCGAACGGGGCATGGACGCGCGGGCCATCGTCGAAGGCCGCCCCGCCTTGCTCTTCGGCTACGGCTGGTGGGGCGTCCCCAACCTCTACTTCTACTGCGTGGCCTGGATGCTGCGCCTGTTCGGCGACAACATGGTGGGCGACCGCATGCTGTCGGTAATCAGCGGCGTGCTGGCCGTCTGGTTCGTCTACCGCATCGCGCGGATGCTGTGGGGGCCGCGCGCCGGGCTGATCGCCGGGGCGCTGCTGGCCGTGTCGCCGCTGGCGCTGCAATTCAGCCGCCTGGCCGGCGAGAGCACTCCCACCGGCATGCTCTGGGCGGGAGGCTTCTTCTTCCTGTTCCGCGCCTTGCGCGAACGCCGCCCGCTGGACTGGGTCTGGGCGGGTATCTGGTCGGGCTTCAGCCTCTACTTCTACGCCGCGGGCAAGCTGATCATCCCGCTGCTGGCGGCGGTCGGTCTCTACTGCCTGGTGCGCTGGCGGCTGGACTTCTTCCGCCGTTACGCGCTGGGTTTCGTGCTGCTGGGGCTGGCGTTCGGTCTCACCTTCCTGCCCTACGCCCTTTTCTCGATCAAGGACCACTGGCAGGGCTTCACCGGCCGGGCACAGGAGACCTCCATCTTCTCCCCGCAGAACCAACCGCAGGCGTTCGCCCAATACGGCATCCCCTATGACCCGGCGCAAGCGAGCCAGCCCTTGCTGCAAAATGTGCTGACTCACCCGCTACCCTGGGCGCGACTTGTCGCCGAGCAGTTGCGCGTGACGACGGAAGTGATCTACAAGCGCGGTGACCCGACCCCGTTCTATCAGATCCGCGACCATGCCGGCTCCATGCTGCCGCCGCTATGGGCGGCCATCGCGCTGCTGGGGCTGGCCTACGCCGCCTGGAAAGCCTGGGACGGGCGCTTCGGGCTGATCAGCATCTGGTTCTGGGGCGGCATGCTGGGCGCGGCGCTGACGATGGACACGCCGAGCGTGCAGCGGCTCACCGGGGCCTGGCCGGTCTTGATGCTCTTCCCCGCCGTGGTGCTGGACCGGGTCTGGGCCGCGGCGTGGCCGCTGAGCCAGGCGCTGGCCCGGCGCTGGGCGACGATCCCGCTGGCCGCGCTGCTCGTCTTCTTCGGGGGCACCAGCTACCAGGAGTATTTCGTCCATTATGCATCGCTCTGTCCCTATTGCTCTGCTACCCTCCAGGCGCGCTACGCGCAAGCCCTCGGCCAGGACTACAAGGGCTACCAGATGGGCGTGGGCGGCTACGACGTGTTCTTTACCTACGGCAGCACGCGCTTCGCGGCCAAGGGCGTCGAGGGCGCGGACCTGGCCGTGCCCGCCGACTTCTTCCCGATCACCGACAACCACGGCAAGGGTGCGGCTTTCATGGTCTACGGGCCGAACGCCGATTACTTGCCGCTGATCCACCTCTATTACCCCGGCGGCGTCGAAGAGCCGGTGACGGGCGTGGACGGCGTGACCTATTTCACCTCGTATAAGATCACGGCCCAGCAGATGGCCGCGTTCCAGACCTTGCACGCCACCTACACACCGGCAACCGGCGCCGCCGTCACGCGCGATGAGCCGAACCTGGGCACATCCCGCCCGGCTGGCGCGCCGGGCGGGCCTTGGACGCCGCCCGCCGGGCTGACCTATCCCGCCCAGGCGACCTGGCAGGGCGATCTGGTGGCCCCAAACTATGGTCGCTACACGTTCAGCGTGAACGGCGCGGGGCGACTGGAGATCGACAGCGCTGTTGTGCTGGACGCAAGCACGCCCCCCGGACAGCCGGGCGGGGGGCCTCGGCAGATCGATCTGGTGCTGGCGAAGGGCAGCCATACCGTGCGCCTGAGCGGCGCCCTGTCCAACGCGCAGACGCGCCTGGAACTGCTCTGGGCACCCGCGGGCATAGCCCCCGCCCCCATAGCTGCCGGCTATCTCTATCATGGCCCCAGCGGCGGCCTGAGCGGCGAGGTGCGGCCCTACGCGCCCGGTCTCCCGCCGGCAGAGGCGCTGAGTATTGGCGCTGGGGCTGTCACCAGCCGGCGCAGCGATCCTTTCTTCGGCTTCCGCGAAGCGACCGTGGCCTTCCAGCAGGCGCCGTTTGTCGTGCGCTGGCAGGGCACGCTCACGGCAACCACCGCGGGCACCTACACCCTCGACCTTAGCTCCAACGGCCCCAGTC
>JAICKM010000658.1 GCA_025927935.1 Chloroflexia bacterium
GACCCGGTGTACGGCGCCCGCCCGCTGAAGCGGGCCATCCAACGCCGCATCCTGGACCCGCTCTCGCTGGAGTTGCTGGAAGGCCACTTCCGCGACGGCGACACGATCCTGGCCGATGCCCAGAATGGGCGCATCGTCTTCAGCAAGACGGCCGCCACCGCCGAAGCGGTCCCGGCGACCGCCTAACGATCATTAGCGACCGCGCACAGCAGAGCCGCACGAGCAATCGTGCGGCTCTTTGCTTTGCCGCTAGGGACCGGGCAGGATGCGCCGGCCAAATAGGCCGAGCAGCATGTCATAGGGGGGCCGGTTCTCCGGATGCTGCTCGAAGCGGGCCCGCTCAAAGTATTGGACGGTGTAAGTGTTGCCGTCCTCCAGTTGCTCGGGGAACGTCTCGCTGAGCGGGTAGCCGAACTGGGCCAGGGCGCCGTGCGCCTGCCAGTAGGTGAGAAACGCCCCGCTCACGTTATGCCCGGTTGGCGCGAAGTACGTGGCGCCGGGTAGCGGAGGGACGGGCGGATCGGCGGGATGAATGCGCCGCCCGAACTGGCCGAGCAGCACGTCAAAAGGCGGCGCGTTGCGTGCGTGGAACTCCATGCGCACGCGCTCGAAGTATTGGACAGTGTACGTGTTACCGTCCTCCAGCTTTTCCTGGAACTCGCTGCTGATCGGGTAACCGTTAATGGCAAGGCCGCCATGGGCCTGCCAGTAAGCGCCAAACAACTCGCCCATGCATTGCCCCGTCTGGGGGAAGCATTCCGGCGCGGCGGGGCCACCGTACAACTCGGCGCTGTTCAGTAGATACGGAATCTTCGCGTAGAGTTGCTGTCCGCCCGCGACCAGCACCTGGCCGTTGGGCAAGAGCGTGGCCGAATGACCCCAGCGCCCGGTATGCATGGAGGCGCCGGGGGTCCAGCCGTTCGTGGCCGGATCGTAGCGCTCGGTGGTTGCCAGCCCGGTGATGATCGTCCCGCCGGTGGTGCCGGTGCTGTAGCTGCCGCCAGTGACGAGCACCTGGCCGACGGCCAGCAGGGTTGCCTGGGCGCCGTCGCGGGTGGTGGCGAGGCTGCCCGCCGCTGTCCAGCGGTCCGTGGCCGGGTCGTAGCGCTCGGCGGAAGCGAGCGGCGTGCTGCCGTCCGTCCCGCCGTTGCCGCCCACGACGAGCACCTGGCCGTCCGCCAGGCGCAAGGCGAAGCCTTCGTTGCGGGCAGTCGCCATGGATGCGGCGGGCGTCCAGGTGTTGGTGGCCGGGTCGTAGCGCTCGGCGGAGGCCAGCGCTCCGGGGCTGGGAATGCCGCCTCGCCCGCCGGTTACAAGGACCTGGCCGTTGGCGAGGAGCGTCGCGCGGTGCGCGTAGCGCGGTATGCCCATTGGCGCGAGCAGGGTCCAGGTGTTCGTTGCCGGATCGTACCGTTCGGTTGTCACCAGCGCGTTCGCGCCCCTGCCGTTGTCGCCGACCCCACCCAGGACGAGCACCTGCCCGCTGGGCAACAGGGTCGCGGTGCCGCCCCAGCGGGGAGCTGCGAGCGGCGGGATGGGTGTCCAGGCATTGGTGGTAGGGTTATAGAGCGCCGCCACGCCGGTGAAGTGTCCGTCTTTATCCAGGCCACCTGCCGCCAGGACCCGCCCGTCGCGCAGGACCGCGGTAATGTAGCCGCTGCGATCGTTGATCCAAGGGCCAAGGGCCGTCCACTGCCCGGTCGCCGGGTCGTAACGTTCGAGCGTGCTCACCTGGCCCTGGCTCGTGTTGGCGGTGCCCACGACCAGCACCTGGCCGGTAGGCAAGGGAAAGGCCGTGGTGGGACCGGTGATACTGATCAGCGAGGCCGCGACGGTCCAGTTGCCCGCGGGCGGCGCAGCCGCGCTGCCCGCGGGTACCGCGCCGATCAGGAGTGTTGCCAGGCCGAGGATGCGTAATACCATCGATAGCTGCATAATCGATCTCCCTCGCTCCCCCTAAGTCCTCTGAATGACTGGGCCGCCTCTGGGCGCCGGGCGGGCGCGGTTTGTTCGGTCTGTTTCTTATGAAGACCGTCTCCACCACTACTAACTGTACTTCCAGGTCGGGAGGGTACGGGTGACGGTTTGTAACCTGCTGGTTACAAAGGCAAAACAAGCCCATAATCCTGGGTAGAGGGCCGGGCGGGGACATTACGGAGTACCAAACCTGAACGCTATGCGCGGGATATTCGATGAAACGGGGCGGTATAAGGGAAGAGGCGCCGGTATTGTTCACCGGCGCCTCTCTCGCGTTCCGTGGAACGGGACCATGCTGGTCAGGGCGCAGCCGTCCGGCGTGTGCTTACTGCAAGCACTTGTCGGCGCCGTTGTCCAGGCCGCGCTGGAAGGCTGCGACCCGCTGATCGGGCTGACCGTGGGCGCCGGCGGCAAACCACGGCAGGTCGCTCTCGTCTCCGGCTTTGTAGAGGTTGCCCACGCCTTCATCGAGGTCGCCTGGCTCCAGCAAGCCTTCCTCGCCCGCGTGCTTGGCATAGGCGCCGGCGAAACAGTCGGCCTGTAGCTCGATGTCGATGGTGTAGCGGGAGCTGTCGAGGATACCGAGGTCGGCCTGGATCAGGTGCCCCCACTCGTGGGCGATAATCGTGACCGGGGCGAAATCGCCGTCCGTCTGGAGTTGCCGGCCCAGGAAGTTCAAGTCGTAATAGATCGCGTGGTCGCGGTCGCAGTAGAAGGCGTTATCCAGCACGGCCCGCCCGCAGGGCGTGGAGATGCTCCGTGTGTAGGCTTTGAACTGCGCCGGTGGCGTATACTCCAGATTTGAGGCGGCGAAGCTCTGCTGCCAGAACTTGTTGATATCGTCGCGGGCGAAGTCGATCAGGTCCTGCACGGTATCCGGGCAGCCGTCGCTGTCGAACACGCCGTTGACCGTCTCCGGCTGCTGCGGGCACTTGTCGGCGTTGTCGGGGATGCCGTCGCCGTCGGCGTCGTGCGTGGGGGGCGGGGCCGTGCAGTCATTGGCGACGAGCAAGTCCTGCGGCCAGCCGTTCGGGTAGTTCTCATGGTAGCGGAAGGTGCCCAACTGGGACAGCAGCACGTCGTAGGGCGGCTGGTTCTCCGGGTGCAACTCGAACACGGCGCGCTCGAAATACTGCACCAGATAGACCTTGCCGTCCAGATCGTTCTGCTCCATGAACTCGTCGGAGATGGGATAGCCCTGCTGGGCCAGGCCGCCGTGGCTGGTCCAGTAAGCCAGGAACTTGCCGCCCACGCGCTTGCCCGTCTCCGGGAAGAGGCGCGCGGAGGAATCGGTATTGGGCTGTTGGTTGGGAGCGCCACCGGGATATTTCGCGTCATAGCGGAAGCGGCCCAGCAACGAGAGCAGCACATTATAGGGCGGCTGGTTCTCCGAGTGCTGCTCGAAGACGGCGCGCTCGAAATACTGGACGCGGTAGCTCTTGCCGTCGGTGGGCGACTGTTCCATGCCCGTTTCCGCGATGGGGAAGCCCTGCTGGGCCAGCCCGCCGTGGGTTTGCCAGTAGTCGAGGAAGGGTTGGCTGACCGTTTTGCCGGTCTCCGGGAAGGTCTGGCAACTGCCCTGCGCGGCGGGACTTGCGCTCCTCGCGGCTGGGGCGGTGGCGCCGGCGCGCGCCGGGAATAAGACAGTTACCACCGCCAGCATCAGCACAACGGAAATCCAGGCGGGTTTCCTGGTACGCATTCGATTGGTTCCTTATCTAGGCGCGCCGGGCAAGGGCCGGCTCTGAATGAGACTGCTTAATTGAGTGATGCCGGGCGGGGACCGCGGCTAGCTGCCCGCGACGGCACGACCTGGATCATCTCTTCCCGTATTTATAGCGTATTTGATACCCGGATCGCCAGTGACGGTCTAATGCAGGGCCGGCACCTGAGCGCAGCGAAGAGTTCCGGCCCTTGGAATGCGCGGATCGTTTACTATTGATAGATTTTTGTGTCGGTTTCTGTATAGACGGGTTTCGCCGATCCTAGTCTATACTCTACTCATGCACCTGAGCGCGAAGCCGGACCAACTGATACCCCGGAATGCGCTGGGACCAATGCGAGACGGAACAGCTTAGTCCTAC
>JAICKM010000164.1 GCA_025927935.1 Chloroflexia bacterium
GGCAGGGCCACAGAGGGGAAAGTGGCCCGCGCATTGGGACTATTCTAGGCGGGGAACGCGACCTTGCCCCTTTCAAGGACTTATTGCTTTTTCCGCCCACTATGCTATAATGGAAACCCTAGCATCAACGCAAGCGTAATTTGTTTCGAGACCCAGGGAGTGAGGCACCGCATGGCGGAACCAGAGCCGGCATCCGAAGAACGTGAAGGTGGCGTTCCCATTAACTGGGAACAACCAGGTGATATACCAACCTACTATGCGACAAATATTGTCATTCAATCGCTGGGGCAGGAGTTTCTCCTGAGTTTTTATGAGGTGCGGCCCCCCATTATAACGGGTTCTCTAGAGGAGCATACGGCAGAATTCGCACAAGGAATCCCGGCCAAATGTGTTGGGCGCATTATCGTCTCGCCAGGCCGTCTTCAACAGTTTTCCACTCTCTTACAGAAACATCTAGAGCATCTCCTAGCGAATCAGGAACCCGTGGAGGAAACCTAATGCCCTCTGACAAGTATCAACCAGTCACTGCCGTGAGTAACGGGGACGCTATGCCCTCGTTGCTGCTTCAGATAATCGAATCACGCGAAACAACCATGCATGTTCGCACGGAAGTCGCGTTCTCCTCTCGCCGGGCCGATCTATATAGAGCTTTCACTACGCCCCCTGGCGCCCCTACCTCTGACCAGGCATGGTACTGGACTCCTGAATGGCAAGCCAGGGAGCGCGAAGCCGAGGCCGATCTGCGCGCTGGACGGTACGAGGACTTTGACTCGATGGACGATTTCCTTGCGTCATTGTAACGACGGCCGGTGTGTGAGTGAAATATCGACGTACGGACTCGTTCAAAAAGGCATACGATAAATTGCCGCAAGAGTTACAGGAGAAGGCGAAAACAGCCTTCTCTCTTTTTAAGCAGAATCAGAGCCATCCCTCGCTTGGCATAAAGAAGATGAAAGGACGTGCTGAGATCTGGGAAGGCCGGCTGACGGAGGGATACCGATTCACTTTCCATTATGAACGTGACGCTACCGGGGAGCTATGGTGTGTGTTCCGTAATATCGGCCCACATAGCATCCTGGATATTAACCCCTGACTACACCTACATCCTCCAAGTCTCTAAAGTCCGCACCGCGCGCCGTCCTTGTCTCCGGGGGCGGCGCGCGGTGTTTGTCTCAAGCGCACCCGGTTACTTGCCGGAGTAGGGATGCGCGCGTATCACTAGTCCTGTTGTTCGCGTCGAAGTGCGACTATAGCCGTTCTATCGCGCGGCTCGGCGTCATGTGACTTGAACCATGTTCTCGTCGTTCCCGCATACGGCGGTGCGTAGGTTCGCGGAGGCGCCTGCTTACTCTAGCTCCCGCCGCCCCGGTTCCGCGCCGGTCACGGCCCGCAGGTGCGCCTCGGTCTCGGCGAGTGTAGCCTCCACCAGGTGTATCCGGGCCACGAGTCGCGTGACCCGGTCGTGAGCCTGGCGCCACTCATCGCGCGCTTGCTGGGCCGCGCCGCGTAGCTGGCCGGCTTCCTCGCGCAGGTGCGTAGCCAGGGCCTGGAGGTACGCCGCCTCCATCACTGGCGGTTCCGTCCGCACCCCTGGGCTGGGCGCGGCCCAGGGACGGCTGGGAAGAGCCACGCTGGATTCCCGCGCGGATGCGGCGCAACCCGTCCGCGCGGGGGTGGGAGAATCCGTCCCATGTGTCATCGATCTGGTTCCTTTCTCTGCCGCGGGGTGGGGCGGCCTCAATCTGCTGATCGGGCGTCAGTGACGTGCGTCGCGATGATTTCCGTATGTATGTTGGTGCGAGCATTCGAGATCGCGCCCAGGGGACTTATGGCCGCGCGGGCCTGATACCGTGGGGTGTGGCTGCTTCCCGTTGTCTCTGCTCTAGTGGATTCCGACCAGTTCCATCACTGCCGGAAGGGCCAGGATGGCAAAGCCCAGCAGCCCGACCGCGAGGAGACCCGCCAGCATCCAGCGGTTGGGCGGCCGGCCCGGTCTGGTTTGCGGGCGGGTTGCTACCCCATCGGCATGAGGTTCCTCAGCCGATAGTATTCGCCGCAGGTCGGCCACCGCCGTCAGCGGTTGCCCACAATGCGGGCAGAGGCGCCAGGCGGGTTGGATCGGTTTTGCGCAGTCGGGACAAGTCAGGGGCATCGACGACTCCTTGGGGCGATATGCAGGCTACAGCAGTGGGGCCACGCGGGGCATTTTGCTCCTTGGACGTGCGCCACTCCCCCAGATCTTACCCCGACCACTCCGCGGGCACTAGGGCCGGACGGGGTACAGCCGCTCCCGCTCCGGTGGTCCAATAGTCCCTATTTATCCTACCCCCAACTCTAGTACGACGTTGCTCGTGGGACAGCACTCATATCCCGGAGATCGTGGCCTTGTAGTATGGCGAATGCCTTCATCGCATATTCTTCGGTTTTCGCCATTTCCCAGTGCTGTGCCGGTCCCGATAATCACGCCGGGGATTTGGGTTGGCGTATCACCGCCACACCTGGCGAGAATCAACGCAACCACGAGTAGGGGCAGGCCACGTAAGAGGCCGTGCCGGATCGCCTGGTACGTCCAGCTTCCGATTGCATTTGAACCTATGCTATAATGGAAACTCTACTGAGATCCATAGCGTTCTTTAAACAGGGTAGGAAAGGGGGCGTCCGGCATGGCGGACACGTCGAAGTTGCGCAAGAAGCATACTCCAATTTATCATGACATTTCGGAGTTACCAGCCGAGGGCTTGCCCTCTCGTGATCGGGCACTGCTGGCGCAAATCTGGGATAAACTAACCCCCGGTACACAGGAAACGATGATACGCTTGGTTCACGACTTGGCGGCAACGGCGGCGGCTCCGACCGAGCATCGCCCGCGCGATCCGCAGGTTGCGGAAGCAAGCAGCGACTATGAAACGCGCGAAATCTTAGCCGATCCCGATCTGATGGCAGGTTTGCACCAGGACATCGCCGATCCTAATGAGGGTGAACTAATCCCTTGGGAGCAGGTTAAGCGAGATTTGGGTCTGTGAATTATCAGGTTGTATTACGCCCTTTAGCAGTACAACAACTTGCCGCTATCAAGGATCGCCGGGAGCGCGATCTCATTGCGAAACGAATTGACGAGCTAGCGGAGAATCCTCTCGGCTTGGGAAAGCCATTAACCAAAAAGCTGCGAGGCTACCGCAGTGTGCGGGCCGTCGGTCAGCGCTACCGAATCATCTATCGTATCGACGACAACCGTGTATTGGTAATCGTAGTTGCGCTAGGTTTGCGGCGCGAGGGTAGCCCCGACGACATTTATACGAGAACGCAGCAATTGGAAGGCAGCGGGCAACTAGAGCCTGATCCTAACGCGTAATTCCTCCCTCCCTGACCGCGCCGCCCCACACGCTGCGCGGCTACCAGCCGCCGGCCCAGCGGGGCGGCATTTGTGGTATAGTAGCGCTGTGCCCGCGCCCCCGGTCGCCATCCGCGCGGGCCGCTCCGTTCCCGGTTGCTGAATCTGGTATAATAGAGGTTGCGGCAGCGCCAGGGGCGTATCCAGCCGATCAGGCGAGTGTATGCCTATTTTAGCAGGACGCCGCCGTATGGAAAGGACTCAACCAACGTGACCATGGGCGCTCCCCCACCCGCTCCCGGTGCGCCGGTGTCCGCCGGCCCACCCAGCCGGCCCCCCGGCCACGGCAAAGCGGATCTACATATTCATTCCACCTACAGCGACGGGATCGACTCCATTCCGAAGATCCTGGACTTTGTCGAGCACCAGACCGACCTGGATATTATTGCCATCGCTGACCATGACGATGTGCGCGGCGCCCACGAGGCGCGCGAACTCGCCGCGCGGCGCGGGTATCGCGTGCAGGTGATCATGGGCACCGAGATCACTACCCGCCAGGGCCATTTGCTGGCGTTGTTTATCGAGCGCGACTTCCCGATGCTGAAATCGTTGCGGGCTTCGGTGGATATGATTTATGAGGCGGGCGGGCTGGTGATTGCGCCCCATCCGCTCTGCAAGTTGACGGCGAGCATCCAGGAGAAGGCGTTGCTGGAGGTGCATAACAGCCCGGCGCCGTTCCACGGGATGGAGACATTTAATCCCAGCGTGGCCGGGCGCGTCTCGCACACTCAGGTCACCGCGCTGAACGCGCAACTCCACCTGCCCGAGTTCGGCGGCAGCGATGCCCATGCCCTGTCGATGATCGGGATGGGCTACACCTATTTTCCCGGTTCGACGGTGGAGGATCTGAAGGCGGCGATTGCGGCCCGCACGCTGATCGCCGGCGGCCGCTTCATGAACTTCCGCGATCACGCCATCATTGCCGCGCCCAATCTCTGGCGCAGCATGATCGTGTCCCCGGCCTACAAGGTACAGCGGGCGGTACGCCGGGGTGTCCGCAAGCAGGTGACATGAAGATTTGCCTGGTCTCGCCGTATGACTATCCGTATCCGGGCGGCGTTACCGAACACATTAAGGGCCTGGAAAAGTACCTGCGCCTGCGCGGCCATCAGGTCATGATTCTCGCGCCTTCGTCCAATGAGGATGCCCAATTCGTGCCTGATAACGTGCGCCGGGTGGGGGATGTGGTCGAGTTGCCGGCGAACGGCTCGCGGGCACGCATCTCCTTCTCGCTGGGTATCAGCCGGGTCGTGCGCGATATCCTGACCAGCGAAGCCTTCGACGTGATCCATCTCCATGAGCCGCTGATGCCCATGGTGCCGCTGATCGTGCTGCGCCAGTCGGAGACCTGCAACGTCGGCACCTTCCACGCCTTTGGCGATGAGAGCCTGGCCTACGCCGCGGCCCGCCCGCTGCTGCGCGGCTATTTCGAGCGGCTGCATGGGCGGATCGCCGTCTCGGCGGCGGCGCGCGAATACGTCAGCCAGTATTTTCCGGGCGACTACACCATTATCCCGAACGGGATCGACGTGGCCCGTTTCAGCGCGCCGCTGGCGCCTATCGCCCGCTATCGTGATGGGCGGCCCACGGTGTTGTTCGTGGGCCGTTTTGAAGAACAGCGCAAAGGGTTCCGCACCTTGCTGCAAGCGTTGCCGTTGGTGCGCACGGTCTGTCCCGACGTGCGTGTCGTCGTCGTCGGCAAAGGCGATCCTGAACTGTTCGCCGATCTCCTACCGGAAGAGCCGGATGTGGTCGAATTTGCCGGTTATGTGAGCGCCGCCGAGTTGCCGCGCTACTACCAGAGTTGCGATGTCTATTGCGCGCCCTCGACCGGGCAGGAAAGCTTCGGTATCGTGCTGCTGGAAGCGATGGCCGCCGGGGCGCCCGTCGTGGCGAGCCGCTGCGTGGGCTACGCGGCGGTGATGTCGCACGGCAAAGAGGGCTTCCTGGTCGAACCGCGCTCCCCGGAAGCCCTGGCTGTCGCCCTCGTGCGGGTGCTGAGCGACCGACCCCTGCGCCAGACCATGGTGGCCCACGGGCGCGAAACCGCCCTGCGCTACGACTGGCCGGTGATCGCGGCGCGCGTCGAAGCGTTTTATGAGCAGGCGCGCGACCGATTCCTCGCCGAGGGGGGGCCGCCTGACCGCTTCTCGCTGCGCCGGTTGCGTAATCTTACCCCGCTGAGCGGCGCGACTAATGTGAATATCTGGCCCCTGGCCGACGAGTTGGAACAAGGTCTGGATCGTGCTACAGCCCGTATTAGCGACTTGCTCGGCGTGGATACCGACGGATCGCTCCGGCGCCGGCGGCGAACCGGCGCCGGCCGCCGGGCGGATTCCGGCGGGGACGAGGATCACGCTGCCGATTCTGAATAGTGAGGGCGGGCCGCTGCTGTGGGCCGCCGACGACAGGACTCCGGGCGCCGTTAGGCTGTGCCGGCATCCTGGCGCCCCCGGCCCTGAAGGGGGCTTTGTGGGAGGAGACTGACGTTGCTGACCAGTGTTTTTCAGGATTGGACCCGCGCACAGATGCGGCGGATCGCCACTATCTTTGTCAACACGCCGATTACACCCAATATGCTGACCTTCTTCGGGCTGTTAATCAATTTCGGCGTGGCCGCGCTCATTGCCACCGGGAACCTGTTCTGGGGGGGCATCCTGATCGTGTTCGCGGGCCTGTTCGATCTGCTCGATGGGGCGCTGGCGCGCATCACCAACCGGATCACGCCGTTTGGCGGCTTCCTCGACTCGTCGCTCGACCGCTATTCCGAGGGTGTGATCTATATGGGGCTGCTGTGGTACTTCCTACAGCGGGGCCGCACCCTCGAACCCATGCTCATCTTCGCCGTGATCGTCGGGTCGATGATGGTTAGCTACACACGGGCGCGGGCGACGGCCTTGAACGTTGATGCCGAAGTGGGTATCATGGCGCGCTCAGAGCGCATCGGGGCGCTGGCGATTGCCCTGATCCTGAGTCCGGTGCTGCCCGACATCGTGACCTGGGCGCTCTGGCTGGTGGCAATCGGCTCGCAAATCACCACCTTCCAGCGTATTCTGCATGTCTACAACCAGACGGATAAGGCGGCGGTGCGCGAGCCGGCGAAGCGCTGAGGTCTCACTCCCAGGGGAACTTGTCGTCGGGGCCGCCGCGGCGCAAGAGGATGCGCACCACGGGCAAGGCCAGTCCGACGACCACGGTGGCCGCGAGCACCCACCCGGCCGCCGGTAGTCCGCTGACCGCCCAGATCACCCCGGTCAGCAGGATCAATGCGCCAAGCACGATCAGATATAGCACCCTGTGTCCCCTCTCTGCTTTCGTATGCCCTATTATAGCACAGCCCTGCCGGCAGCATCTTCTTCATTGCCAAGTTGTAAGCGCCACTTGTGGTGTCTGGCCCATCCCGACCCTGTCTATCTACTGCAATACGCCTTTACCGGGCCGGTTACGCGGCTCCCCGGCGCCGCCGGGCCGCGTGGCGCCAGGCACCTGGGCGGCAGATGCAGGCGTGATTTGCCTTGCAAATCGCCGGGACTTCTGTTATAATAAGGGGCGCCTGGGTCTGTAGCTCAGCTGGGAGAGCGCTACATTCGCATTGTAGAGGTCAGCGGTTCGAGCCCGCTCAGATCCACCAGAGCCGTCCGTTTAGGGGCGGCTTTTTTTATCCCTGGCCGCCTGCCCTGTCCAGCACCCATGCCGTGCTGCCCCGGAGAGGAGAACCCGCCCCATGCCGGATGCGCCCGCCCCCGCTGCCCTCGGTGATTGGCCGATTGAGGTGTTTGAAGATCATGGGCGCGAAGTCCTCGCGCTGATCGGCGATTATTTCCGCAACATCGAGACGACGCCCGTCATGGCGACGATCCCGCCGGGCGCCCTGATGGCTCTGCTCGACGGCCCGCCCCCGGAAGCGGCGGTGCCCTTTGAGACGCTGCTGGCCGACACCCGCGAGAAGATCATCCCGCACCTGACCCACTGGAACCACCCGGCGTTCTACGCCTACTTCGCCATCAGCGGCAGCCTGCCCGGCATCCTGGCCGAGACCCTGACGGCGGCTTTCAACGTCAACATGATGGTCTGGAAATCGAGTCCGGCGGCGGCGGCACTCTCGTCCGTGGTGCTGCGCTGGATCGCTGAGCTACTAGGCTATCCGGCGCATGCCGACGCGGTGTTCGCCAGCGGGGCCTCGCTGGCCTCGTTCTATGCCCTCTGCGCCGCACGGGAGGCGCTCGGCCTCAATGTGCGCGAAGAAGGGGTGATGGGCCGCGATCTGCCGCGCCTGCGCCTCTATATCTCGGACCAGACGCATTCCTCGCTCGAAAAAGCGGCCATCGCGCTGGGGCTGGGGCTGAACAATGTGGTCAAGGTGCCATCCGACGCGCGTTACCGCATGGACCCCGTGGCGCTCGACGCCGCGATCCGCGCCGATGTGGCCGCCGGGTACCGGCCCCTGGCCGTCTGCGCGACGGTCGGCACCACCTCGACGGCGAGCGTCGATCCCATCGGCCCGATCAGCGAGATCTGCCGGGCGCATGACATCTGGCTGCATATCGACGGCGCGTATGGCGGGTTCTGGGGTCTGGTGCCGGAAATCATGGAGCAGATCGGCGATCTCAGCCTGGGCGACTCGCTGGTGGTCAACCCGCACAAGGCGCTCTACACGCAAGTCGAAGTGAGCTGCCTCTATTGCAAACGCCCCGGCGCGCTGGCCGCGACCTTCAGCCTCGTGCCCGAATATCTGCGCACGCTACCCGGCGAGCATATCGTCAATTACATGGACTACTCGCTGCAACTCGGCCATTCGTTCCGCGCGCTCAAACTCTGGTGGGTGCTGCGCAGCTTCGGCGTGACCGGTATCCGGGCGCGACTGGCCGATGCGCTGGCCCTGACGCGCGGGCTGGAAGCGCGCATCGACGCCTCGCGCGACTTCGAGCGGCTTTCTACCTCGCCGTTCGGGCTGGTGTGCTTCCGCGCTTTCCCGCGAGATTTGCGCGCCGCCTATGCCGACGCGCCGCCCCCTCTGCGCGCGGCCATCCTGGCCTATCTGGCCCGCCTCAACGGCGAGATCCTGGACCGGATCAACAACAGCGGTACGGCATTTTTGTCGCACACGGTCTTGCGCGAGGGCTACACCTTGCGCGTGTCAATCGGCAATATCCGCACGGAGGCCCGGCATGTGGATGCCCTGTGGGCCGCGCTCCAGGCGGCCGCGGCGGAGATCGACGCCGCCCTGGCGCCGGAAGGGGTGCGCCCACCGGTGGCTTAACGAAACCAGGCGCGCAGCAGGGCGATTTGCCGCGCATTGCTGCTTATATAGCAGTTGTATACCTGGGATGATATATATTGTGTAATTATCATTATGCGCTGGCCCAATTGACAATCTGAGCAAACCTCGTTACAATAGATGTAATTCCAGGCATTGTAGTATAACCTCCTCATATCTTGCACCGCCGCCTGGTGTAAGGAACCACGGGTCCGTCGGCCAGATCTCAGCGTAACCTAACGCTCTGTCCACAAGGGGGCTCTGATGACACTGCGTCTGTCTGATCGGCTGCATGCGGCACGGCGCCGCCGTTTTGTCGGGCGCGCCCCGGAGCGGGAGCTGTTCTTGTCCGCTCTCCAGGCGACCGAGTTGCCTTTTTGCCTCCTCTATCTGTTCGGTCCCGGCGGCGTCGGCAAGACGACCCTGCTCAAAGAGTTCGCCTACCTGGCGGAAAGTGCCGGGATGCCCGCGATCTACCTCGATGGGCGCAATATCGAACCCGCGCCGGAGTCGTTCGTGGCCGCGCTGCGCGTCGCCATGGGCCTGGCCGCGGACGTTTCTCCCCTGGAGACGCTGGCCGCCGGCGCCGGGCGCCGGGTCATCCTCATCGATACCTATGAGACACTAACCCCGCTCGACGGGTGGCTGCGCGAGTCTTTTTTGCCCCAATTGCCCGGTGAGACGCTCATTGTGCTGGCCGGGCGCCAGCCCATCTCCTCGGCCTGGCGCCGCGATCCCGGCTGGCAGAGCATGATCCGCATGGTCTCTTTACGCAACCTGAGTTCCGACGAATGCCGGGATTACCTCACCAAGCGCAGCATCCCGTCTGAGCAGCAGCCGGATGTCCTGCGCTTCACCCACGGGCACCCGCTTGCGCTTTCGCTTGTGGCCGATGTCTTCGCCCAACGGGGCGATTTCCGCTTCCGCCCGGAGGCGGCGCCCGACGTTGTGAAGGCTCTGCTGGAAGAACTGGTGCAACAGGTCCCCGGCCCGGCCCATCGCACGGCCTTGGAAGCCTGCGCCCTGGTGCGCCTGACTACCGAGGATCTGCTCGAAACGATGGTCGGCATGCCCCATGCCCACGATCTGTTTGAATGGCTGCGCGGGCTGTCCTTTATCGACGCGGGACCGCTGGGCCTCTTCCCCCACGACCTGGCCCGCGAGGCGCTGATTACCGACCTGCGCTGGCGCAACCCCACCTGGTATGCCGAACTCCATAAACGAGCGCGCGCTTACTATACCAAGGCCCTGGCCCACAGCGGCGAACAAGAACAACAGCGGGTGCTGTTTGACTACGTCTTTTTGCACCGGGAAAACGCGGTCATGCGCTCCTTTTTTGAGTGGCAAGAAGTCGGCAATGTCCATCCGGCCCGCATGGAACCGGGCGATGTGCCTGTACTCACCGCGATGGTGGCGCAGCACGAGGGCGCCGAGTCCGCGCAACTAGCGGCGCACTGGTTAGATCGGCAGCCGGAAGGCGTCATCGTGTTCCGCGATGTAGACCACCAACCCTACGCGTTCATGCATATGGTCGCGCTACAACGGGCGAGCGAGGCGGACTTGCTGGCCGATCCCGGCACGCTGGCCGCCTGGCGCTATTTGCAGAGCCATGCGCCTCTCCGGCCCGGTGAGAGCGCGACATGCTTTCGCTTCTGGATGGCCCAGGACACCTATCAGGATGTCTCCCCGGCGCAAAGCCTCGTGTTCATCAACTGCGTGCGCCACTATCTGACCACGCCGGGTCTCGTCTTCACCTTCCTGCCCTGCGCCGACCCCGATTTCTGGGCGCCCCTGTTCGCCTATGCCGACCTGGCTGCGATCCCGGAAGCCGGCTTCGACGTGGGCGACCGCCATTACGGCGTCTACGGGCACAACTGGCGCGCCGTGCCGCCGATGCCGTGGCTGGCCCTGCTGGCTGAGCGCGAGATCGCCATGACCCCGCAGCCGTCTGCGCCCCCGCCCATCACCGTGCCGCTCGTGGTCCTCAGCCATGACGCTTTTGCCGCCGCCGTACGCGATGCCTTGCACGATTACCCTCGCCCCGATGCTTTGCATGGCAACCCCTTGCTGCAATCGCGACTGATCACCGAGCGGATGGACCTGAACGCCGGCACGAACGACCGCGTGGCGGCCCTGCTGGCGCTGGTGAAGAAAGCCGCCGAATCCCTCGAGTCCTCGCCGCAGGAAGCGAAGCTCTATCGCGCCGTCTACCATACGTACTTGCACCCGGTGCCCACCCAGGAGCAGGCTGCCGAACTACTCGATCTGCCCTTCAGCACCTTCCGCCGGCACCTCAAGCATGGCGTCACCCGCGTGGCCGAGATCCTCTGGCAATGGGAGCTGGAGGGACTCAGCGTGGAGGCAAGCTCCTGACC
>JAICKM010000402.1 GCA_025927935.1 Chloroflexia bacterium
CCGATCAACTCGGCGCAAGCCAGGATCTGGTCTTCGTTCAGGTTCTTGTTGATCACGTCGCGCATGCGCTGCGAGCCGCCCTCGGGGGCGAAAGTGATGGTGCGCGCGCCTCCGCCGATAAGTGCCTGCAGAATCGCGGGCGAGATGCTGTCGGCGCGCATCGAGGCGAGTGATACTTTGCCGCCCATTTCGCGGATCGCCGTCACCAGTTCGTCGATGGCATGGTAGTCGGAGACCGACGGCCCCATCAGCCCGATTTTGTCGCGGAACTGCAAGCCGTAGCGGGCCTGCTCGACCAGGTCTTCCAGCTTGCGTTCGCGTTGCGGCATGAAGCCGTAGGAGGCCAGGCAGAATCGGCAGCCGCGGGCGCAGCCGCGCGCCGTCTCCAGCAGGTAGCTGCTGCCGAACTCGGTGTTCTGGGTGAGAATGACCGACGAGGTCTGAAACTCGGCCAGGTTGCGCACGCGCTGTTTGCGGACCGGCAACGCCTCCGCCGGGGCCGGGTGGCTCGCGTTGGGCATGATCTCGGCAAAGAGGCCGTCAGGCTGGTAGCTCACGTCGTAGAACGCCGGGACATACATGCCCTGGTGGCGGGCCGCGCCCTTCAGCACGGCGTCGCGGCCATGCTCCAATTCGGCGCGCAGCACGTCGATAAAGTCGGGCACCTGGGCCTCGCCCTCACCGACAAAGGCGATGTCGAGGAAGTCGGCCACCGGCTCCGGGTTGTCGATGATGCACGCGCCCCCGGCGATGACAATCGGGTCATCGTCGGTGCGGTCGCGCGCCAGCAGGGGGATCCCGGCGGCGCGCAGGATCTGCACCATGTGGAAGTAGTCTAGCTCGAAGCTGACCGAGAAGGCGACGACATCGAATTCGCGCAGCGGGCGGCCCGATTCCAGCGTCAGCGGCTCCAGGTCGGGCCGGTTGCGCGGCATCTCGAACTGGCCGTCGCTGTCAGGCAGGAAAGCCCGCTCGCACACGACATCGGATGCTTCGTTGAACAGCCGGTAGATCGTCTGGAAGCCAAGACTCGACATGCCGATATAATAGGTGTTGGGGAACACGAGGGCCACGGGGATGCGCCCGCCCCAATCCTTGCGGATGGTGCCGGTCTCCTGCGCCAGCCGCTCGCGGACCACGCCCGCGGTGCGATTGGCAGTCTGCTTGTTGGATTGCTGCGAATAACCTTTGTTTTTGGGCATAAAGTGGTAATGTTGCTCCTGTGCCGTGGCCCCTGCTTGCGCGGGCCGATTACTTGATTAGTCAACTCATTTCATGTTCGTAACATAGTATTATACCAAAACGGATCACTGCTGCGCTACCGCCGCTTCGCCATCGCGATCATGCCCCGCTTTGAGCCTGGCAGCCATTCCTATTGGCGGACCTCCCTGCTGCCCGATTTCGGGTCCCCTTTTTCCCGCTCGGCGGCGGCAGCCTCGCGGGTCACCACCAAATAGGCTTGCGCCAGCATCGCTAGCGTGATGTGCCGATACCAGCCCTCCCAGCGCCGGACTTCATACTGGTCCAGGCCGTCCGGCTCGAACACGTATCCTGTCCACCCGGGGTGCTTCACTTATCTATCTGCGGCCGCAGAGCTATATATCGCAAGATCGGATTCGCTGCTATCTTCCAATTTCGAGATAGATGCCTATATACGCGCACGAATCCAACAAATAGCATATAACCGATTAAGACGCCCAGCGTATTGAAGATCACATCATTGATGTCGGCGACCCGAAATGTAATTCTTGCCACTAATCCCGACATCAGTTGCAGAAGCTCGATACCAATACTAACGAGTCCGCCCATAACGACTACTCTTTTCATGCGAAAATCCGTAATGAACGGCAGCCCGAACCCGAAAGGAATCAGCAGCAGAATGTTGAGCAGCGAGGTCTGGATATCCCCTGGAGTGAGCGTGATGAGCGGAATCAGATTCAAGCTTTTCCCAGCCGCTTGTCCTTGCAAGATAAGACCTGGCTTAAAATATTTTAGAAGAAGCAAAGATTGAAATTGAATTAGTGTGTAATCCAGCACCTCAATTATGTAGGCGTAGAATATTGTGAAGAATGTCAAATATACGAAACTCTTCTGTCCCTTCAACCGAAGAAACGTCATGATACCGATCCAAATCAAACCAAAAAGAAGTACGATCAGTAAATTAAGATACGTTATAAATTCCATAGTAAGCGTTTTGCGACACCTCCCGATTTTCAACTAAAATGCACCACGAAGTGGGGTGTGTCCCGGTGGGACACTGGGGGCATGAAAGGCGGCTTGGCCCTCGGAGCGCCGCGCAGAGTCGGGGCGTGGACCCGCACGAGACGAGATTCTTCGCTGCGCTCCCTAGACAAGCCCCCTGGCTACCCTTCTTCCCCACTTTCAGGGAAGCAACGAAGAATGCGAAGAACACAATTGATACCAATGATCTTCGCGTCCTTCGTTCCTTCGCGGTGAAATAAATATCGCGTTCACAACACGCTGATGCTTAGCCCCGGAACATGCGCACGAGGTCCGGCAGATCCGCCAGAAGGGCGCGCACGGCGGCCAGGCGGATGCCGAGGGTGCGCCCATAGAGCAGCGCGACCAGCGTGCGCCCCAGCTCGTGCGTGCCCGGCGTGTAGGGGAACCACCACGGATAGCGGCGCACCGGCAGCCGGTCGTAGCTGATGTACTTGGGGTTGGTCAGTCCGAGCAGGCCCAGCGGCCCGCCAATGCGCCCGTAGCCGCTGGCACCGCCCATGCCGCCCCACGGACTCTCGGCGGCCAGCGCGGGGGCCAGGTGCTCGTTGATCAGCACCGACCCGGCGCGCACTCGCCGGGCAATGCGCCAGGCCCGGCGCCGGTCACGGCTCCAGACGCTGGCCGTCAGGCTGTAGGGCGAATCGTTCGCCACGCGCACGGCTTCGCCGGCATCGGCGACGGCATAGACGCAGACGACCGGCCCGAAGATTTCCTCACGCATAACGCGCATGTCGGGTGTGACGCCGGCCAGGACCGTGGGCGGGTAGAGCGCGGGGCCGGGAGTGCCGGCGGACGTGGGCAGGCTCCCGGCGACCAGGCGAGCACCGCCCTCCAGTGCTTCGCCAACGGCCATGCGCACATGGGCCAGGCTCACGGCAGTGGTCAGCGGCCCCATATCCACGCCGTTGACTACCTGCGCGGCGTGCCGCACTTGCTGGGCTTCGCGGGTGACGGCCGCCAGGAACGGCTCGGCCACCGGCGCGGCCACCAGCACGCGGCCCGCGCGCCCGCAGACCTGGCCGCTGGTGACAAAGCCACCCCAGATCGCCGCCCGCGCCGCCATCTCCAGGTCGGCGTCTTCCAGCACGATCATGGCGTTGTTGCCGCCCAGTTCCATCGTCACCGGCAGCAGGCGCGCGCCCGCCGCGGCGGCAATCTTGCGCCCGGCGGCAGTACCACCGACAAAGACCAGGCCATCGATCTCGCTGTCCACCAGGGCCGCGCCGGTGGTGTGGTCGCCGGTCAGCACCTGAAACACAGCGGGGAGCAGCCCGGCGGCGTGGCAGATCTCGGCCAGTTTCAGCACCGTCAGCGGGGTGTGTTCCGAGGGCTTGGCGACGACCACATTACCCGCGGCCAGGGCCATGAAGAGTGTGTTGGCCGTCATGAGCACCGGGTAGTTGTAGGGCGAGATGATGCCGATCACGCCGCGCGGGTCGAGCACGACCTGGGCGTAGCGTGTGGCGAACACAATGCCGTGGCGGACACGGCGGGGCCGCAGCAGCCGCGGCGCCATCTTGATCACATAGTCCAGATGCGTCAGGCTGAACAGGGTATCGCCCAGCAACGCCTCGGTGGGGTGTTTGCCCATTTCCCGCGCGGTCAGCGTACTGAGTTCGTCGGCCCGTTCAGCCAGCGCGGTGCGGATGCGGCGCAGGTAGTCGAGCCGGGCGGCCAGAGGCTGCGCCGCCCAGGCCGGCTGGGCGGCGCGGGCGCGCGCCACTGCGGCCCGGACTTCGGCGGCAGTGCGCACCGGGACGCGGCCCAACTCCTCGCCGGTGGCCGGATCGTAGGAAACCAGTTCCGCTGGGTGTGCGCCGTTCCCGGCGCCGTTAGTTGCGGGCGGGGCCGCCGCCTGGGGGCGCAGTGCCATTGTCTGTTCCTCCTTCGCCGCGCCGCACCTCGCTTATGATTGCCTGGAGTCGCTGCCAGATTTCCGGATACTGGCTCGCCATGCGGACGGGTTGGCCGTTGCGGCCGACAAATGCATGCAGGGTCTCGGCCTCCATCAGCAGGCGGCCGGTCGCTTCATTATACACCCGGTACTCAAAGCGCAGCTTGACTCGCCCGAACTCGGCCAGCCGCGCCGTGACGACAATCGGATCGTCGTAGACGGCGGGGGCGCGATAGCGGGCGTGGACCTCGATCACGGCAAGCTGCACGCCCGCCTGTTCCAGTTCGCGGTAGGTATAGCCGCGCTCGCGCATGAACTCGGTGCGCGCCATCTCCAGCCAGGGCAGATAGCGGCTGTGGTGGACGATGCCCATAGCGTCGGTTTCGGCGTAGCGCACGCGCAGGCGAATGGTCGTGCTGTCCGCCGCGGTTTCGGGCGTGAACATAGGGTACAGATGATCCTTTCACGGCAAAAGTCACGGCTATGCAAGCAACCGCTATGCCGCCGGGTGGGTGGGGCACAGATGCTGGTGCTGCGAGCCGTCTTGATGCGGTTCAGGGGTGTTTTAAGCGACCCAGCGCGCGGTCTAGCTTGACGGCAGTGACGTTGCTGCGGTAGCCGGCGGTGATATGGCGGCACCGGCGGGCCAGATCGGCGGCAAACTCGGGCTGCTCGGCCAGTTCGGCCTGCACATAGGCGATGAACCGGCGCTCGATTTCGAGGCTCATGCGCGTCAGATCGTCCAGAGCGATGCCCTGCGTATCCGTCTGCCGGGCGTTATCCTGGATGGTCGTGCGGTCCACGTGGGCGGCGCGCAAGCCCTCGATCAGCTGGTGCGCATCGGATTGCGCGGTCTGGTGCAGTTGTTCGGGCGCCATAGCGGCGTAATGGCCGCCGGTTGCGCGCTCGGCGTCCTCGATCAGCGCCGCGATGTCCGGCTCATGGACGGTCAGGAAATGATCGATGGAATTGTAGTGCATGGGGAGTCTCGCGCGGGTAGGGGGTTATTCGACTCCGGCGACGGGCGGTTGGGCCAGTTTGGTGTAGCGCTGCACGCTGCGCCGGTTGCGGCTGTCCGGGGCCAGGCCGAGGATTTGCAGCAGCTTGGTCTCGGTTGCGCCGTTCTTGGCCTGCTCGACGGCAAAGGTATCGCGCAGGGATTGTGGCGTGACGCGCTTGCTGATGCCGGCGTCGGCGGCCACGCGGTCGACCAGCTTGTTCACCGATTGGGGCATCATCTCGAACAGGCGCCGCTCGGGCTTGTACTCCAGCACGAACTTGCGGAAAGCCTCGCCGAACTCGGCGGTGGCGGCGAGTTTGCGCTCCTTCGGCTGCCAGCGCACATCCTCGTAGAAGATGTAGACCAGTGGGTGCTCGGCGTCGCTCATGTCGATATGGTCTACCTTGAGGGCCAGCAGTTCCGCGCGGGTCAGGCCCAGCTTGAGCAGCAGCCAGACGATCAGGTAGGTGCGCAGGTTCTCGGCCTTCGCCGCTTCCAGCAAACGTTCCTGCTCGTCGGGGAACAGCACCTGCGGCGTCTTTAACTGGATGAAGTCGGGGAAGAACTTGTCGCTGGGGTCCTCGGTCAGGATCTTCTCGTCCTTGATCAAGTAGCGGAACAGCCCGCCGATGGAGGTGAGGCGGCGCTTGCGCGTGGACTTGTTCTGCGCCAGGTCAAGGAAGCGGCGCACATCCGCCGGGGTGATACGTTCGACGGGCTTGGGGCCGATGAAATCTTGCAGCAGGGCCAGGTCATACATGTAGGAGGTGATCGTGTTGATCGGGCGGCGCTCTTGCTCCAGGTGGCGGCGATACCACCACCGCGCGATCTCCAGCGATGAGGATGACGTGAGATCCGGGATCTCGGCCACAGGCCGGATCAGTTCGCCGCGCGCAGTGACGGTAAAGAGGGGCGGCTGGTAAGGAACTTGCTGCTTTTGCGCCTCAGCCATTGTATTATGTAGACCTCCCGTGCCCTTATTATACGCGAGGCCCCGGTGAAATGCAATACGTATCCCAGGCAGCCGATATATCCCGCCTTGCCACGGAAGGGATGCGGCGGTGAGCGATAGCCCATCCTGCCGATAAGGCGAGTATCGGCATATGCAATCAGCCGTCAGCATAAGATTGCTGACGGCTGATCGTGTAGCGGCGCCTGGCACATACCTGACGGCTGACGGCTGCTACCTAACGGACGTGCTTGACCTGCTGCGCGATGGCGCAGATACGGACGAAATCGTCGGGTTTGAGGCTGGCCCCGCCGACGAGGGCGCCGTCGATGTCCGGCTGCTCGAAGAACTCGGCGGCGTTGGCCCCGGTGACGCTCCCGCCGTACTGGATGCGCATCCCCTCGGCCACGTCAGGGCTAG
>JAICKM010000334.1 GCA_025927935.1 Chloroflexia bacterium
CCACGGTGAACCCGGAGTTTGTGATGCGCGCCCGCCAGGATGCCGAGTTCCGCGCCGTGCTGAACCGCGCCGACCTCGCCACGCCCGACGGCGCCGGGATCATTCTCGGCTCGCTGATCCTCGGGCGGCGGCTGCGCGGGCGCACCACCGGCGTCGCGCTGACCGAAGAACTGGCGGCGCTGGCCGCGCGGGCGGGTTATCGTCTGTTCCTGCTGGGCGCGCAGCCGGGCGTGGCCGCCGAGGCGGGCCGCATCTGGATGAGCCGTTATCCGGGTTTGCAAGTGGCGGGTGCCTATCCCGGCTCGCCGCACGAGGCTGAGCGCGAGGAAATCACCGCGCGGATTACGGCGGCGGAGGCCGACCTGCTGTTCGTGGCCTTTGGCGCCCCGGCCCAGGACCTCTGGATCGCGCGCAACCGCGCCGCTTTGCCCACGGTGCGCCTGGCCCTGGGCGTGGGCGGCGTCTTCGATTATGTCACCGGCCGGGTGCCCCTGGCGCCCCCGTTGATGCGGCAGGTGGGGCTGGAATGGCTCTACCGGCTCTACAAGCAACCCTGGCGCTGGCGCCGGATGCTGGCGCTGCCGGCCTTTGCCCTGGCCGTGATCGGCCAGCGCCTGGGCCTCGTCCGGCTCCCGGCTTCGAGAGGAAACGCATGACCGTGCAATCGACGAATTCGACCACCGCGCCCGCGGCCCTGGGCTATGGCGAAGTGCAGACGCCGGTGGCCGATCTGCGCGCCGAGCCGCGCGACGACACCGAGCGGGTGAACCAGGCGCTGCTGGCGACGCCGCTGGAGGTCCTGGACACGCACACCGATGCGGCGGGCGCCGCCTGGCTGCGCGTGCGCTTGCCCGATTACATCGGCTGGATGCGCGCCGAGTCGGTCGCCCGACTGGACACCCCGCCCGCGCCGGGCCGCCAGGTGCGCGTTACATCCCCCCGCACAACCCTGCACATCCTGGATGCCGCCGGCGGAGTGAGCGAAGAGACGGTGGACGCTTTCATGGGCACCACGCTGACCCGCGCGCCCGCTGCGCCGCCCATGGCCGGGGAGGGCCTGATCGTCGTGCAAGTGCCCGGCGGCCGCGAGGCGCTGGCCGACCCCGCCGCCCTGGCCCCGGTCGATCAGGCCTATACCGGCAGCGCCGCGGCGATCATCGAGTCGGCCCGCGCCTTTCTGACTACGCCCTATCTCTGGGGCGGCATGACCCGGCAGGGCATTGATTGCTCCGGGCTGACGCAGATGGCCTACCGGGTGCATGGCTATACCTTGCCGCGCGACGCCGATGAGCAATTCCAGCAGATCCCGCAGCATGTTGAGATTGACGAACTCCAGCCGGGTGATCTGCTCTTTTTCGGCAAGACTCCGGATCACGTCACCCACGTCACGATGTATGTCGGCAATGGGCAGATGATCCATGCTAGCGGCAGCGCCAAGCAGGTGCTGGTGCAGAGCCTCGACCCCACGCACCCCGAATATCATGGCCGCCGCGATACGTATCTGGGCGCGCGCCGCGTGCTCCCTTCCGCGCCCCGGAAGGGAGCCTGACGTGGCTTATAATCGCGGCCCTTACGACGGCGGCACGACCACCGGCGACCCGGAGTCCGGGACCCTATACTGCGCCAACCACCCGACCGTGCCCACCGTGCTGCGCTGCGCCCGCTGCGAGAAGCCCATCTGCGCCCGCTGCCGCATCTCGACGCCGGTCGGCTATCGCTGCCTGCAATGCGCCAATATCAGTGTGCTGCCCACCTATGCGATGGACACGACTTCGCTGACCCGGTCGGTGCTCGCGGGCTTCGCGTTCGCCACCGTCGTCGGGTTGGTGTGGGCGCTGTTGCCCGGCTATGACTTCTGGGCGGCGCTTATCCTCGGCATCGGTATGGGCGAAGTCGTGAGCGGGGTGGCCAATCAGAAGCGCGGGCCGGCCCTGCAAGGCATTGGGCTGGCGGCGGCGGTCTGGGCTATCATCCTGAGCCGCGCGGCGTTGGCCTTTTTCCTCACCGTCCCGGCGCTCTTGAACTTTATCGCCTCCTTTCCCGGCAACAACTCCTCGAGTCTGCTGCGTGGCGGCTCGGCGCTGGTGGGGCTGATCCGCGCCGGGGATTACGGGGGCATCCTGCTGAATCTGACGAACAGCACCGATTTGCTGGGCCTGGTGTTTGTGTTGATGGCCCTCGCCCTCACCTTCATCCGGCTGCGCTGACGCATGAACCGCTTACTCGACCTGCTGCCCGCTTTCTCCGGCAAGCGCATCGTCGTCCTGGGCGACCTCATCCTCGATGAGTACATCATCGGCGGTCCCAGCCGGGTATCGCGCGAGGCGCCTATCGTCATTCTGGAGTTTAACCGGCGTACGGTGCTGCCCGGCGGCGGCACGGCGCCCGCCTCCAATATTCAGTCGCTGGGCGCCCAGGCCATCCAGGTCGGCGTGATCGGCGCGGACAAGGCCGGCGACGAATTGCGCGCGGCACTGGCCGCGCGGGGCGTGGACACCCGCGGCCTCGTGGTCGATCCCGGCCGGCCCACCATCCTCAAGTCGCGCATCGTGGCCGAAGGGCCGGGGCGATTGCAGCAGCAGATCGCCCGCGTCGATACTCTCGACCGGCGGCCTATCGCCGGGGACGTGGAGAACGCCGTGATCGGCACGCTGGAGCGCGAGTTGCCCCACGCCGACGCCCTGCTGATCAGCGACTACCAGAGCGGCACGGTCAGCCCGGCGGTCGTCGATGCCGCCCGGCGGGTGGCCGCCCGCACCGGCGCCCTGATCACCGTGGACGCGCAGGGCGATTTCGCCAAGTTCCAGGGCGTCACGATCTTCCGCTGCAACGACCGCGAGGCGGAGAGCGCCTTGCACACCGACCTGCGCGGCGAGGATGCGTTTGCCGATGGCCTGCGCCGCCTGCGCGCCGAATTGGGCACCCAGGGCGTCGTCGTGACTCGCGGCGGGGAAGGGATGTCCATTCTCGACCGGCAGGATCACTATCACCACATCCCGGTCAGCAACAGCTCCGAGGTCTTCGATGTGACCGGCGCGGGCGACACGGTCATCGCCGTGCTCACCCTGGCCCTGACCGCCGGAGCGAACCTGCTCGACGCCGCCCGGTTGGCGAACTACGGCGCGGGCATCGTCGTCCAGAAGCTCGGCAACGTCCCGCTCAATCCGCTGGAACTCCGCGCCCGCCTGCTGCAAAGCGCCGAGTAGCCGCCCGCAACAGGAACCCGCGCCCCTTAACGGCCATTCGCTGTTGGCTGAGAGTCAAGAAGGATGGGGAAACCGAGTTGTCGTCCGATTACACCTGTCCGCGTTGCAAAACACAGATGCGCTTAGAGCCTGGACAATCGACGTGTCAAAGCTGTGGTTTCGGCATCGCGCTTCAACCAAATACTCTATCCATCCCATCGATGGTTCGCTGGCAACTGACTCCGTTTGCGCGGTTCATGCTCACCGTTGGATTCTTCTTCTTGCTATCCATCGTGCTACTGGTACTCACACTCTATCTGTTCAAGAACGATCTTCTTTTACCCTATGTAGCTGCTAAACCCGATCCCAGTTTTCTGGAGTTATCCGGCTTGCACTACGACTCCGCGTTAGAAGCACAACTGGAGTCGGCCTACCACATACAGTTAGCCATCTGGGGGTTATCCCAGTTAGGCGGACTGCTTGGCGCGATGTTGCTGCTGCGCCGCGACCCCTGGATTGCGCGCGGCTTGTTCATTGGCGTGCTGCTGACCAGTAGTGCCTGCGCGTGCCAAACCTGGTTGGTGAGCGGCCTGGACTGAGGGGAACAAACACACTGGAGCCTACGTCCTATCACTGCGGGAGCAAACTGTATAAATGCTGCTCATGCACCGTTTAACTGACGGCTGACCACTGACCACCGACCACCGATCACTCCTCGCCCGTCTCCTGACGGCTGACGGCTGATAGCTGAAGAAAGACCCTATGCGAACATACAAACGACTCTGGAGCCTGGCGCTGGTGGCCGGCCTGGCCCTGCTGGCCGGATGCAACCTCATCAGCGTCGAACCCGCGGCCACTCCGACTCCCGTCACGCCGCCCACCGCGACCACCGTCCCGGTGAGCGACCCCGGCGCGCCCTTCGTGACCTTCCAGGTCAGCGGCGGCATCGCCGGGTTGCAGCGCGCTGTGGCCGTCCAGGCGGGCGGCGCGGCCACACTCACCGAACGGGCGCAACTCAGCGGCACGGCCCAACTGCCCCCCGCGCGGTTGGCCGAGATCCGCGCCAAGCTCGACGCCGCGCAGTTCTTCACCTTGCAGGACCGCTATGACCAGGGCGGCGTGGCCGACGATATCTACTACACGATCACCGCGACCCAAGACGGCCAGACCAAGAGCGTCACGGTGGCCGAGGTGGGCGGCAAGGCCGGCACGCCGCAGCCCCTGATCGATCTGATCACCAACTTGCGCGAACTGGAAGGGGCCGTCCGCGCGGACCTCACCCCGGCGCCCGCCGCCGCCACGGCGACGCCCGGCCCGGCGGAAGCGACCGCCACGCCCGCCGCTCCGGCGCCCGCGCCGACCGATACCCCGGCTCCGCCTCCGGTGGCTACGGACACCCCGGCCGCATCCGCCCCGGCGGCCACGGACACCCCGGTCGCCGGTACACCCGTGCCCGCGGCAGCCACTGCCACAGCGGAGGGCGCGACGATCAATGAGGGCGCCGATCTGATTATCTATCGCGTGCGCGGCGGCATCGCCGGGCTGGACACCGCCATGTTCATCGGGCGGCGCGGCACCGTCACGTTCCAATCGCGCGGGCAGGAGACCGGCCGCGCCCAACTGACCGCGACCCAGGTGGGCGAGTTGATGGATCTGTTCGCCACCAGCGGCTTCTTTAGCTTCCAGGACCGCTATGCGCCCGCCGCCGCCCCGGCGGACAGCCAGGAAATGAGCCTCACCTACAACCACGGCGGCCAGGTCAAGACGGTGACGGTCGCGACGGCGGGCCAACCGCCTGCCGCCTTGCAGACCATCCTGGATCGGCTCGCCGCGTTGCAAGCCGACCTGCAGAAGAAATAGCCCACCGCACCCGGCGCGGGCCCGCGGCATTGGCATCCATCTATGCGTTCTCCTGTGCAGCCTGGCACGCGATATGCGACGCCTGCTGCCTTAGCTTTGCACGCGAAGGAGACACGCCATGTCCGACCAGTTTCTGGTGCTGCCCGACGACAGCATGATCCCGTTGCTCGATGCGCTCGCGGCGGCGCGGCAGACCATCGACATCTATATCTTCACCCTCAGCAATCCGGCCATGCTGGCCGCGCTCCGAGCGGCGGTTGCCCGTGGCGTCCGCGTGCGCGCCGTGGTCGAGCCGGCCCCCAGCGAGAACACCGCCGCCGGGCATGCCGCCATGCACGCGCTGAACGGCGCCAATGTGCAGGTCCGTCCGCGCCCTTCCTATTTCGAGCGCGTCCACGCCAAAAGCTTTGTGGTCGACAGCGCCCGCGCCCTCGTTTCCAGTATCAACTTTTTGGACGACTGGATGCACACGCGCGATCACGGCGTGCTGACCACGAACCCTGACGTGGTCCAGGGCATTCTGCAAACCTTCGCCGCCGACTGGGCCGCCACGCCCGATGACTCTGTGCCCGCCCCGCCCCTGGTGCTCAGCCCGGCCAACAGCCGCACCACGCTGGTCGACCTGATCAACGGCGCGCAGACTTCGCTCATCCTGGAAGAAGAGCAGATCACCGACGACGCCATGGTCGATCTCCTGGCCGCGCGCAGCAACGCGGGCGTCACCGTGCAGATCGTGAGCAACTCGCTCCAGACGAAGAATCTGATGCCCCTCAAGATCTTGCAGGCCCGCGCGCCGCAGGCGCAGGTGCGCTACAGCACCCAACTGTGGCTGCACACCAAACTGGTCATCGTCGACGAGCGCCGCATGCTGATCGGCAGCGTGAACCTCACGCCCACCAGCCTGGACAGGCGGCGCGAGGTCAGTATGCTCGTCGACGATTCCGCCGCCGTCGCCCGCGCCGTGGCCGTCGCGCGGGACGATTTCGCATCCGGGGCGGTGAAGCCGCCCGACTCCCGCGCCGCGCCACCGCGCCCGGCGGATAGCCCCGGCGGCGGCAAAGACTGACCCGCGCCCGCAAATATGACAACGGATGTCAGGAAGCACCGGGTATACTGGAGATCCACTCGCGGAAGACGCGTCATTTCACCATACTTATTGTCACTCTGAGCGGAGCGAAGAGTCTCGTCTCCTAGGGAGGATAGCCAATGCCCGAACAAACGCAGCAACCCGCGCCCGTGACCCCCCAGGCCGACCGCCCGCAAATGCCCGACGGTTACGGCGTCCCCGCCGGGGGTGAAGGGATGTTACCCTGGAGCCACGCGAGCACCTTGCTGGAGACTGCCATCAACTACTGGATCGGCACCACCCGCCCCAACGGGCGCCCGCACTCCGTTCCGGTCTGGGGCGTCTGGCTGGACGATACCTTCTACTTTGAAGGCGGCCCGGACACCCGCCGGGGCCGCAACATCGCGGCGAACCCCGCCGTGGTCGTGCATGTGGAGCGCGACGACGATATCGTGATCGTGGAGGGCGACGCCGAGGCAATTCCCAGCCCCGATTCGACGCTTGCCAAGCGGTTGGTGGAGGCGTTCGGCGCCAAGTACGGTCCCAAATACAACTACACGCCCGATCCCGCCAGTTGGGAAGGCGGCGGCCTCTACCGCGTCCGCCCGCAGGTAGTCCTGGCCTGGTATCACTTCCCCGGCGACGCCACCCGCTGGCGGTTCCCCGGCCCGTAACCCGCGCGCCCTCCCGGCCCAACCCTGGCACATTCCGGCCCAAACGCCTATAATGGGCCGAGATGTTGCCCGGCGCGACCGGGCCAGGAGGACAGCGGGATGGACAACACGGCGCCGGGGCGCGGCCATTTCATCGTTCTGGAGGGCACCGACGGGTCGGGCCTCAGCACCCAGGCCGCGCTGCTGCGCGATCACCTGCTCGCCGCCGGGCGCGCCGCGTACCTGACCAAGGAACCGAGCGACGGCCCGGCGGGCGCGATGGTCCGCCTGGCCCTGACCCGCCGCCTGGGCTACGCCCCGCACACCAGCCACGCCGCGGGCGCCGAGACCGCCACCGAGGGCTGGGCGCCGCTGGGCGATGAGGTCATGGCCCTGCTCTACGCCGCCGACCGGCTCGACCATCTGCGCCAGGACATTGCGCCCCGCCTGGCGCGTGGCGTGGACGTGGTCTGCGACCGCTACCGGCTCTCCTCGCTGGCCTATCAGTCGCTGACCGCCGACCTGGACTGGGTCGCCGCGCTGAACAGCAAGGCCCGCCGCCCCGATCTGACCGTCTTCCTCGACGTGCCGCCCGAGATCTGCCGCGAACGCATGGCCCGCCGCCAGGGCGCGGTCGAACTCTACGAGCAGGAAAGCAAAATCCGCCGCGTGCGCGAGCATTACCTGCAACTGATCCCCGCCGCCGAAGCCGCGGGTGAGACCATCGTGCGCGTGGACGGGCGC
>JAICKM010000823.1 GCA_025927935.1 Chloroflexia bacterium
CCCTACTGCGGCGCCTCGCTCTACATCCACGACACCGGCGTCGATCTGACCGGCAAGACGGCCAAGCTGGCGCAGTATCCCTCGCGGCTGGCGCTGGGCGCGCACGGCCAGATCCGCGGGCGCGGCTTCCGCGTGCTGGGCCGCGTGCGCTACCAGTACGAAGACGGCTTCTGGGACGAGTGGAATCTGCAATTTGACGACAACCGCATCGGCTGGGTGGAGGAAGACGAGGGCGAGTTCACGCTGACCTATAAACGCAAACTGACCTCGCCGATCCCGCCGTTCGAGCAGGTCCAGGTGGGCAGCTTCCTGCCGCTGGGCAGCGACCGGATGTTCGTCAGCGAAAAAGGCCAGGCCAGCGTGGTGGGCGCCGAAGGCGAACTCTCGCAGAGCAGCCCGCCAGGCCGGCCCATCCACTACATCGACGGCAACGCGAGCGGCCAGGCCATCCGCCTGATCCTCGACGCCGGTGGCATCACTCTGCACCAGGGCGAGCCGCTGGAGTTCAACGAGCTAGTGGTCAGTGGTCAGTAGTCAGTGGTCAGTACGAGTGCAGAGACGGAGGCGGGTTTGAAACCCGCCCCCACACCGACCAACCGTCACTAAAAAACTACTAATCTAACTCCGTACTCACTCAGCACTCAGCACTCAGGACTAAGGAGAGGCGCCGTGCAAGTCCAACAATTCAACTGCCCGCAATGCGGCGCGCCGCTGGACATCAAGACTCTGGGGCGGTCCAAGGCCATTGTCTGCCCCTATTGCCACACCCAGATCGACCTGACCCGCCCGCCGTATCAGGCCATCGCCAACGTTGGCCCGCCCCCGGCCCCGATCGGGACGCCGTTCCAGTTGGGCATGCAGGGCACGCTCAACGGCGAGTCCTATCAGATCATCGGGCGCGTGCGCTACCGCGACGACGAAGACGTGTGGGACGAGTGGTTGCTGCTCAGCGCGGCGGGCGCCTATCGCTGGATCTCCGACAGCGAAGACGTGGGCCTGGTGCTGTGGTATCCGTTCAACCCGCCCACGCCGATCAATCCGGCGCAGATCGACCGCGGCGCGACGATCCAACTGGGCGGCAGCCCGGCGCGAGTGCGCTCGAAGGGCACCTCCTACATCGCCTACCTGGAAGGCGAACTGACCTGGCGGGCCACCGTCGGCGACCGCATGGATTACGCCGAGGCCGTGGCCCCGGAGGCGATGTACAGCATCGAGTGGACCGAGAACGAGATCGAGTTCTACCAGGGCCAGCGGCTCGACCGCGCGCCGGTGGAGCAAGCCTTCGGGCTGGGCGCGGCCCGCGGATTGGCCGCGAGCGGCGCGAGCGGCGCGGCGGCGGGCGGCCCGCCCCGGCGCGGCGGCTGCCTGGCCGGTGGCGGTTCGGTGATTATTGTCTTGATTGTGCTGATTATCATTTGCTTCGTCATTTCGGCCATGGGGTCGGGCGGTTATATTAGCGGCGGCGGCTTTTCCGACCCCTCGATCCGCTCCGGCAGCAGCGGGCGGAGCGTTGGTGGGGGCGGCAGCGGCGGCGGCGGCAAGTAAGCCCGTTGCACCCATCCGTGGTATAATAGAAGCACGGCGAGAATATACTAGGGTCTTGCCGCATGAATGAGGGTCTATGTCCCTGGAAACGCGACAAATTCGCTGTCCTGCTTGCGGGGCCGCCAATGAAATCCATAACAGCGCTTCGCTGACCTCGATTGTCTGCGGGGCGTGCTGGACGCGGATCGATCTGACCGCGCCGGCTGGGTCCGCCGAGGAGGCCGCGCATCGCCGGCTGCCCGGCAGTTATACGCCGGAGGGCGAGAGTGAGGACGGGCCGACTACGGAACTGATCGTTGAAGACAGCACCCAGCCGCTGGGCGGCGCCGGCACCGACTCCGGCAACATCACCGTCGAGCTCTCGACCTCGCCCTACCGGGTGAGCAGCAGCGCAGCCAAGGACCTGGAGCCGACCACCGGCATCCCGCTACGCATCGGCATGCAAGGCACCTTGCGTGACGAGATGTACCTGGTCATTGGGCGGGTGCGCTACCGCGAGAACTATGCCTTCTGGGATGAGTGGCTGCTGCTCGGCCCCAAGGGCGCGGGCCGCTGGATCGCCGACAGCGAGGGCCTGGGGTTGGTGCTGTGGGTGCCCTTCACTCTGCCCGAAGAAGGCGACCTGAGCCGCATCGACAAGGGCGCCGTGATCAACCTGGGCCAGTCGATGGTCCGTGTGCAGTCGCGCGGCTACGCCGTGGTCGACTACATCGAGGGCATGATCAACTGGAGCGTGTCGCCTGGCGACCTGATGGAATACGCGCAGGCCATCGGCCCCGGCGGCATCTACACCATCCGCTGGACGGCCAACGAGATCGCCTGCTTCCATGGCCGGCGGCCCAACCGCGCCGATGTCGAGCACGCTTTCGGCGTACGCGGCGTGTGACCCTGACCGCGGCTAGAACCGGAACCCCCCTGTGAGCCGGACCACCACTCCGGCGCCCATTGCCTCGCTGCCCCTGGCGCCGGCCCCGACCGGATCGCGGGCCGCCGGGCGCGAAGCGGGCGCGCTGCTGATCTCCATCTTCATCATCGCCGTCTGCGGGCTGATCTATGAGTTGATCATCGGCAGCCTGTCGTCATACTTGCTGGGCGACAGCGTGGTGCAGTTCTCGATCACCCTCGGGGTCTTTCTCTCGGCGATGGGCCTCGGCTCGTTCCTGTCGCGGGCCGTGCGCGACAACCTGCTGCGTGTGTTTCTGATCGTGGAGATCGCCGTGGGCCTGCTGGGCGGCGCCGCGGCGGCGGGCCTGTTCGCCTTCTACAGCGTCTTCCCGCGCAGCTACGTCGTGGTCATGATCGCCACGCTGGTCGCGCTGGGCACGCTGATCGGGCTGGAGATCCCGCTGCTGACGCGCATCGCCCGCCGTTACGGCACCCTGCGCGATACGCTCGCCAACGTGCTGGCGGTGGACTACCTGGGCGCGCTGGGGGCGTCGGTGCTGTTCCCGCTGCTGTTGCTGCCCTAC
>JAICKM010000857.1 GCA_025927935.1 Chloroflexia bacterium
CGCAACTTCCGCGCGGGTCGCCGCTACATGCGTACCGGCCAGGTGGCCGCCGAAATGGCGTTGCCGCGGCTCGCCTGCGCCCTGCCCTGGCTACCCCAATCGCTGTAGAAGGAGCGCTTGTGATGCACACTGAAACCACGATCAGCCCTGAAGCCCAGGCCTATACCCGCAGTGTGATCGACAATGCCGCCCGCGACCGTATCCCGGAGTTGTTCAGCGCCAGGCATCCCAACGCGCTCTATCACCTGCCGGACCGTAACGGTATCGGCGTGAGTGTCCTGCGGGCATCCGACTTAACTGAGGAGCAATTCGTCAAGCTGCTCCGCTACCGGCTGGCCCAGTATCTGGCCGTGGGCATGTTCAACGCCGAGCGGGCCTATGCCGCCCGCGCCGAATACGAGCCGCCGGAGAAAATCTCGCCCAACGAGATCTACATGGTTTCCGGCGTCGCCGAGACCGGCGAGATCCTCTGCTCGGCCAGCCTGTGGGCCGTGCCCGACGAGGCGGGCAGCCTGACGTTGCGCGACCCGGCCCGCCCGCTCTTCCCGGTGGAGGAAGCCTTCGGTTGGGGCATCTTCAACCGCCTGCGCATCTTGCCCGACATGCGCCTGGGCAAGATCCGCGAGATCAAGCGCTTCGTGAAAAACCAGCAACGCCCGGCCCTGGACGAACTGGGGGCGCGCGGTCCCATCGAATTGGGCCTCGGACTCTATCGCGCGCTGATCGGCCCGCTGCGCATGGAGGTGGACGCCTGCCTGGGCGACCTGGAAGAGGGCGTGGCCTTTCAGAACCTGCTCTTCTTCCACGCCCCGACGGTGATCATTCATGGCGGGGTGCCCTACGAGCCGGACGAGGACTTGATCTCGATGTACAAGCTCCAGAACCGGCAGACCTTCGCCTTCCTCGTCTCCGACCTGGATGGGGCCATGCGTACCCGCCTCCCGGCTATCGAGGCTGCGTTGCAGCAGCCGGGCAAACAGGGTCTCATGGGCCTGTTCGCGCTGAAGCGGGATATTCGCACCTTTAAGAGCAGCCTGGAGCCGGCCGGCGGGCTGGAGCCGCTGATCGCCCTACCCATGCCGCAGAAGGAACTGGGCATGCCGGTGCGCCGCGCCATGCTCGACTTCGGCGATGTGCTGCGCGGGTTCGACCTGTTCCGCGGGCTGGCGCCGGCAGAGGCCGCCACCCTGGGCAGCTTCATGCAGCGCATCGCCGCGGATGCCGGGGCAGTGATCGTGCGCCAGGGGGAGCCGAGCGACGCGCTCTACCTGATCGAAGCCGGCGAGGCCGAGGCGGTGGTCCACACCAGGACGGGCGAGCCGGTGGTGCTGGATAGCCTGGGTCCCGGCGACTACTTCGGCGAGATCGGGCTGCTGACCGGCGATGAGCGCACCGCCGACGTGGTGGCGTGCACCCCGGTGAAGCTGCTGAAGCTAAGCGCCGAGACCTACACGCGTTACTTGGCGCACATGATCGACGTGGACCAGCACATGGCGACGACCGCCACCCGGCGGGCCAGCCAGACGATGCGCAAGCTCCGTTAGCGGGTGATCGCGCCGGCAGTGGGCGTTGTAGGGGCCGATTTCAAACCGGCCGTGTCGCTTATCGGCACGGCGGGGACCGGCACTAAAAACGTCTGGCCGCTACACTGCCGCCGGCCCACAATTCCGCTGCTGTCTGGATCTGCGCCCGAATGGCGGCCTGTAGTCGGTGGGAATACTCCTCGATCTCCGCCGGGGTGGGCCGGCCTGCCACCGCGCCCGCGAAGGTTAAATGCGGCCCGAAGGCGATGCCGATTTTGGCCCGCCGGGGCAGTCTACCGCCCGGCGGCAGCGCCTTGTTCGTGCCTGAGATGCCCACGGGAATCAGCGGCGCGCCCACCCGCAGCGCCAGGCGCACCGCGCCCGTCCGTAACTCCTCCATCTGATCCGTCGTGCTGCGGGTCCCTTCCGGAAACATGCCCAGGAGTTCGCCGGCCCGCAGCACGGTGAGGGCCGTGCGCAACGCCGCCGCATCCTTCTTGCTGCGATCCACGGGGAAGCCGCCCCAACTGCGCATGAGGAACGCCAGCGGGCGCAAGGCAAACAACTCCTGTTTCGCCATGAAGGCCACCGGGTGTGCGCTGTGCAGGACACAGCCGATCAGGAAGGGGTCCAGATTGCTGATATGGTTCGCCGCCAGGACGGCCGGTCCGCAGTCAGGCATATATTGCTCGCCGGTAAGCCGCACCTGGAGATAGCGCTTGAATACGAGCGTCCATACGGCCCGCCCCGCCCGATACCAGCCCGGATTGTAATAATACCCCGCGTTGTCGATACTCGCCATTATCTGTCTCCCCGCCGTGCGGTACGCGCCCCCGAATGATTAGCCCCCGCGGTAATGCTGCCGGCGCGCCGGGCCGGTTTCAAACCGGCCCCTACACGCAAACTCGTAGCGGCGGGCCGGACCCAACCTGGGTCCTGGTTGGACAAACAAATTTCGTGCCCCATTATGGACGTGACAAACCTATCTAAGATTGGAGGACTTAATGACTACGGTCGATTTTATCACAGCGCTGTTTTGCTGGGTAGCTGTTGCCCTGGCCGGCGGGACGTGTGGCGCCCGGCCCACCTGTTTACAAACATTTTACACAAACCTTACCTCGCGGTAACTCAGGCCGGGCCGAGAGTTGGTAGACTGGGAACATACCTCTCCAGGTGGAGGGGTGCGCTACCGGCACCAGAAGACGCCCGCGCGCCGCGGGCCAAAGGAGATGGACTCGTGGCTACCGCTGACCGCCGCTGGGCCGCGCACCTGTTGCGCCGCGCCGGGTTTGGCGCCGGCCCGGACGAACTCGACGGCTATGCC
>JAICKM010000354.1 GCA_025927935.1 Chloroflexia bacterium
CGGGTTGCGGCCCTTTGCCGCACAGGCGCGGGCACCACTGGCCGACCCGGCTTTCGAGAGTATCTGGAACCGCACCGATAGGCCGGTGGAGGCACGCCAGGTGAATCGCTCGTGGGTGTGGGGCCCGGAACCGCTCTACACGACCTATGAGCCGTTTGCGGAGGGACCGGGCGGCCAGCACCTGGTGAGCTATTTCGACAAGAGCCGCATGGAGGTCAATAATCCGAGCGGCGACCGCAACAGCCCCTGGTTCGTGACCAACGGCCTGCTGGTGGTCGAGATGATCTCCGGCAAGATCCAGACGGGCCTGACCCAGTACACCATGGTGCGCCCGGCGGCTATCCCCGTGGCCGGGGACCGGGACAGCAGCGTCGATGCGCCGACCTATGCCGCGCTGGGCAACGTGGCGTCCCTGGACGGGACGCGGCGCGCGCCAAATCGGACGGGGGAGCTAGTGCGCGAGAGCCTGGACCGCAACGGCGCGGTCGGCACCAACGAGGCCATGTCCGGCTTCGCCCGCGATGCGTATTATGACTCCACGCTGGGCCACAACATCCCCGACGTGTTCTGGTCTTTCCTCAATGCGCGAGGCATGGTCTACCAGGACGGCGTTTACCAGGATGGTGTGTTGCTTGACTGGGTGTTCGCCATGGGCCACCCGATCACCGAACCCTACTGGATCCGCATCAAGGTCGGCGGGCAGGAGCGCATGGTGCTGATGCAGGCGTTCCAGCGGCGCATCCTGACCTACTCGCCCGGTAATCCGGCGGGCTGGCAGGTCGAGATGGGCAATGTGGGCCGCGCCTACTACGACTGGCGCTACGGAGCGATGCCTGCCCCGCCCACAGTCACGCCGATCCCCGCAACGGCCACGCCCGGCCCGGCGGCCTCGATCAGCCTGAACCCGCAGGCCGGGGACGCGGCCACGGTGATCACCGTCAACGGCAAGAACTTCCCGCCGAACGGCGCGGTGGTGCTGGGTATGCAGCGCAATGACGGCAGCGGCTACCGCGCGCTGGCGACGGTAGCGGCGCGCGGCGACGGCAGCTTCAGCGCCCGTTTGAGCGTGCCTGGCGATCTGGCGGGCGCGACCAATCTCAAAGTCGTCGCGACCGCTAAGGGCGGGGCCGTGCAAGCCCTACAGCCGTTCTCGGTCGCCTATGATCCCGTGCTTACCGCGGCGAGCAGCGTGGTAACGTCGAACGGCCAGGTGCGCGTGCGCGGATCCAGTTTCCCGCCCAATACCGGCCTCACGCTGGGTATCGCGGTGGTGGGCGGCGGGCCGATCACCTGGCCGAACGGGGTGAAGACGGACGGCAAGGGCACGTTTGACACCACGTTCGGCGTTGGCGCGTGGCCCGTGGGCACGCAGTTCCGCGTGATCGCCGTCGGCGGCAGCGGCATCAAGGTCGTGACCGACACGGTGCTGCGGGTGATCGGGGTACCGCAACTGCAACTTACCCCGGCCAGCGGCCCAGCCGGGGCTAATGTGACGCTGACGGGCACCGGCTGGCCGGCCTATGGCAACGTGGTCCTGGGGCTGGCGTTGCCGGGCAGCGGCACCACGAACTGGATCCACGGTACTTTCCCGGCGGACCGGGCGGGCAACTTTGCCGCGACCGTCTACGTGGGGCCGGAGTATGCCGGGCAGACCGCCGTGCGCGTGGTGGCCTATGAGCCGGTTAGCCTGATCCGGGTGGAGACGCTGTACAGCGTGGTCAACACGCCGGTCGCGCGCCTGGTCGTCGGGCCGGCGGCGCTGGCGCCGGGCCAGGTGGCCGGTGTGACGGGCACAGGGTGGCCCGCCGGGGCGGGGGTGGCCCTCGGCTTGAGCACGACGAATGCGCCCACTCAGGTGCAGGAGTGGCTGCCCGGCGTGGTGGCCGATGCCAACGGCGCTTTCACCACCAGCTTTGTCCTCAACGCGCGCTGGCAGAACGCCGGGCAGGTGCTGCTGGTCGGCATCGTCGCCAACGGTCCCGCAGCGATCACGCCGATCACAGTACTGCCCAGCGCGTCCGGCATCCGGCCGGTGGGCCTGCCGCTGAGCGTGCAACGCCTCGACGGTCCGGCCCAGACGCGTGTGACCGTAACCGGCCAGGGCTGGCGCGCGGGGCGCAGCCTCGACATCCTAGTCCTTAGCGCCGACGGCACCGTCAACGCTCCGCAGGGCAGTGTTATAGTCGGAGACGATGGCACGTTCGCGACCAGCTTTGCCCCCGCGGCCACCTGGGCGAGTCGCAGCGACCTGGGCGTGCGCGTGACGACCAGCGACGGCGCGCAGTACGGGCTGACGTATCTGCCGCAGGCCACTCTGACCCGCAGCGCCAATGACGTTTACACGGCCACGGGCGCGAACTGGCCGCCGGGCGCGCAAATCCAATTGCTGGCTCATGTGCCCGACGGCAAAGCCGGTGACGACGTGGTGCTGGGCCGGGTGACGACCGCCGCCAACGGCAGTTGGACGCTGCAAGTGCGCGCGCCCGGTCTCGTCACCGGAGGTAAGTACGACTTCGTGATCCGCACGCAAGACCAGGTCTTTAGCGTCGTATTCAACTACTAACCATGGGGTCACAACCCCTAATACTACGGGAGGCGGGTCCACTGTGGACCCGCCTCCCTTTTGCCCCCGCTGATCCCGCGACAAGTTGCCGGGTCTACACCCCCCGTTGCTCCTCGTCTACCACGGTGCTCGCCGAATCGCGCGATAATGATAATAGGGCGAATCTGCCCGATGGGCGACAGGTCCAATCATCATGCAGAATCGAGCGCTGCACCGACCCTTGCTCTTAACCGTCGGGCGTTGCCGGCGTGCCCATCCTCCGTGGCAAGCGCGGGCGCGCCGTCCGAAAGGAGGAAAGCGATGAAGCTTTCCCAGGCAGCGAAGAGGTTTATTCGCGCCGGTATGGCGCTACCCATCCTGCTGATCACATTGGCGCTGCCGGCGGCAGCCACCCCCAGCGCCCAGACGGCCATGCCCGATCCCGCGTTCGGCCAGGTGTGGAGCCGCACCGATCAGCCTGTCGGCGAAGGCCGGGTGGCGCGGTCCTGGATGTGGGGGCCGCACGATTTCTACAGCACCTATGAGCCGTATGCCCAGGGGTCGGGCGGCGGGCACCTGGTTTGCTACTTTGATAAGAGCCGCATGGAAGTCAATAACCCCACCGGCGACCGCACCAGCCCCTGGTTTGTGACCAACGGCCTGCTGGTCGTCGAGATGATCTCCGGCAAGATCCAGATCGGGGACGCGCAGTTCATGCAGGCGCGCCCGGCGTCCGTGCTGGTGGCGGGCGATGCCGGTAGCGCGAACGCGCCCACCTATGCGGCCCTGGGCGACGTGACTTCGCTTAACGGCGATCACCGGCAGCCGGCTCGCACGGGGCAGCAGGTGCTGGAGAGCCTGAATCGGGCGGGCGCGGTCGGCGGTCTGCCGGCCACGGCCGGTTATGCCCGCTATGCGTATTACGACGCCACGCTGAGCCACAATATCCCCGATGTGTTCTGGACTTTCATGCAGCAAGAGGGCATGGTCTATGAGAACGGCCGGTATGTCCAGGGCCGGCTTTTCGACTGGCTCTTCGCTATGGGCCACCCGATCACCGAACCCTACTGGATCACAATCCGCGTGCAGGGCCAGGATCGCGTGGTGTTGATGCAGGCGTTCCAGCGGCGTATCCTGACCTACTCGCCGGGCAATCCGGCGGGCTGGCAGGTCGAGATGGGTAACGTGGGCCGCGCCTACTACGACTGGCGCTACAGCGCCGCCCCGGTCCCGCCTCCGGCGCCCACCGCCACGCCGGTGCCGGTGGTGCCCGCCGCGATCACCCTCGCCCCGTCCAGCGGCGAGCCGAATGCGCAGATTACCGTGACCGGCGCGCATTTCCCCGTCTATGCCGCGGTGACACTGGGCCTGGAGAATGCGGGTCGCAACTATTACCGCACCTTGTCGACAGTTGGCGCCGGCGGGGACGGTAGCTTCAAGACGATCATGACTCTGCCGGGGGATGCGGCCAATCTGGGCACTGTAACCGTCACGGCGACAGCCAACGGCGGCGCGATCCGGGCCACCCAGGTCTTCACGATTAAACGCAGCTACGATCCGGTGCTCACCGTCCCGGTGAGCGAAGTCCCGGTGGGGGGCCAACTGCTGGTCCAGGGAGGCGGGTTCCCGCCTAACACGGGCGTGAAGCTCGGCATCCAGTTCCCCGGTTTGCCGCTGGAATGGCTGACGGGGGCGCGGACCGGCGCGAACGGCGCCTTTGAGGTAACGCTGTCCCTCGGCAATCGGGTCGCCGGCACCCACTTCCATGTGGTTGCCGTGAGCGACGACGGGTACAAAGCTTCCACGGCTACGGAGGTGCGCGTGATCGCGCAGCCGCGCGTCCAGATCACGCCGGATACCGGCCCGGTCGGGGTAACGGTCAGTCTCCAGGGATCGGCCTGGCCGCCCTATCGGGTCTTGAATGTCGGTATGCACACGCCGGGCAACCAGGTGCAGGTCTGGCAGACGGCGCCAATTGTGGTCGACTGGGCGGGCAATTTTGTGACGAGCGTCTGGATCGGCCAGCAGTATACCCCGAACAGCGAAGTGCATCTCGTGGTCCAGGATCCGGCGAGCCTGCTCCAGGTGGAAACGGTGTACCGTGTGCGCGGGCAACCGGTAACGCCGCCGAGCACTGCGGCGATCAGCGTCCAGCCGGCCACTCTGGCCGTGGGTCAGGTGGGCACGATCAGTGGGAGCGGCTGGCCGGCGGGGGCCGTGGTCAATCTGGGGCTGAGTCCGAACGTGACGCCGATGCAGGTCCAGGAGTGGCTGCCGCCGGTGGCGGTGAACAGTTCCGGTACCTTTGCGACTTCCTTTGTCCTCAGCGCGCACTGGCAACAGGCCGGGCGGGTGATTGTGGTTGGCGTGATTCCCAATGGCCCGGCGGCGGCGACCCTCTTGACGGTCAATCCGGCGGGGCGCATCATCCTCGGCGGGTTGCCCGTCACGGTCCATACGCATAACTGGGCCGGCAGCGCCGCCGCGCATGTGCAGGCCCAGGGTTGGCCCGCGGGCCGCGCCGTCAACGTGGCAGTGGTCTCGGCGGACGGATCGCTCAACATCCCGGTGGCGACGGCGACAGTGGCGGCAGACGGCACGTTTGCCGCGAGTTTCGCCCCCGTTGCTACCTGGACGGGCCGGGGCGACTTGGGTGTGCGGGCCGCCACCGCCGATGGCGCCTCCTACGGCGTGACCTATTTCCCGCAGGCGACTATGGTCAAGGGCGTGGGGAATATCTATACGGCCTCCGGGGCCGGGTGGGCCGCGAACACGGTGATCGAAGTGGTCGCGCAGCTACAGGACAGTAAGCGGGGCGAGACGTATGAGCAGCGCCTCGGGCAAGCGACCAGTGATGCGCAGGGCGCCTGGAGTCTGGCGGTAACTGTGCCCCGGTTGCCGCAGACCGGCAAGGAGGGCTTTGAGATCCGCACCCTGGATCGCCTCTTTAGCGTGAGCTTCGGGTATTAACGACCACCGACCGCGCGGGCGCCGGCCTCCGAGCCGGCGCCCGTTGCATGTCTTGTCCGGCTGCGGAGCATACGGTATAATAGAGCCGTCAAAGACCGCGTGTCAAATTATAAGTCCCACACTAACCACAGAATCCTAGAGAGAGCCGGCCCATGCCTGTACTTGTCAATCCGAAACTTTGCCTCGACCGCGAGAAGTGTTTCGCGGCGATTGGCTGCCCGTATGGGGCCTATCATCATAATATCGAAGCCAAGACCTGGGAAGTGGACGCCACGATCTGCGGCGATTGCCCCGGTCCGTGCCTCAACTTCTGCGACGCCTATGCCGTGCGCTGGGCGGATAATCTGTTCGAGATCGATCTGCTCAAGCAGCAACTGGCCGGCACGCTGACCGAGGCGGAAGCCGCGCAATTGCGCGCCGCCGAGCGCGAGAAAGCCGCTCAGGCGCAGGAGGCCGCCCAGGAAGCGGTCGCCATCGCCGAGATCACCGAGGCCAATTTCCAGGCGGAGGTGTTGCAGGCCGATCTGCCGGTCTTGATGGACTGCTGGGCCGAATGGTGCGGTCCCTGCAAGCAGTTCTCACCCCGCTTCGAAGCGCTCGCAAGCAAGTATGCCGGGGTGATCAAGTGCGTCAAGCTGAACACCGATGAGCAGCCGGCCGTCGCGCAGGCGCTGGGCATCGCCGCGCTGCCCACCATCGTCATGTTCTATCGCGGGCAACTGGTGGACGGCGCGCAGGGCGCCTTGTCGGCCCAGCAGTTGGAGACCTGGGTGTCCTCGCGGTTGAATGCGCTGCGGCGGCAATTCGGGCTGCCCGCCGCGCCGGCAGCGGGCAAGGCGCCCGCCGCGGGCAAGCCGCAGGCCGCCGCGAAGCCACCGGCTGCCGGCTCCGGTGGGGCCAACCTGGTGCTGGGCGATACGCCCGCCGCCCCACCGGCGGGATCCGGCAAGGCCAAGAAGAACAAAGCGCAACCCGAAAAGCCAAAGCTTTACTTGCCCTGACGGAAAGGGGCGACCGGCGCCGGACGGCATGTTCAGCGCGCCCCGGATTCCCCCGCGGGCGGGCGCGGAAAGAAAGCCTGCCCTCCGCGTTGTTCGTTGAATCTAATAGAGCCTGTGACAGCCCCGAGCACATCTCGGGGTTGTTCTTGTCTGCCGGCGCATCCCGCGCTCATTCGATCTCGCGTCGCTAGAACCAGGGGATACACCAGGAAATTATGACTATCGATACCCGTAACTCAAAAAGGCCGGGGCGTTTGCTGTTGCTGGCCGGTGGGGGCTTTTTGCTCGCCGCCGCGGCGCTGCTGGCCGTGCCCCGCGTCGCACCAGGGGCTGCGCCGCCCACAACGTCCGCGTCGATCCCGTCCTCGGCGCCCGGCGTCACGCCGGGGCCGCCTACGATGGAGCCTACACCGGCCCCCGCGCCGCCCACGGCGGTCCCTACCGCGCCGCGCGCCGCCGGCACGCTGGCCCGCCCCATCCGCTATGCCGCCATCGGCGCTTCGGATACCGTCGGCGTAGGGACCATCGATCCGGCGCACTTGAACTGGACGGCGCGCATCGCCGATCAATTGCCGCCCGATACTGTCTACCAGCGTTTCGCACGTAGCGGGATCACGTTGTACGAAGCAATGAGTGTGGAGGTGCCGGCGGCCGTCGCCTTCCGGCCCAACCTGATTACC
>JAICKM010000400.1 GCA_025927935.1 Chloroflexia bacterium
GACCTGATGGAATACGCGCAGGCCATCGGCCCCGGCGGCATCTACACCATCCGCTGGACGGCCAACGAGATCGCCTGCTTCCACGGCCGGCGGCCCAACCGTGCCGATGTCGAGCACGCTTTCGGCGTGCGCGGCGTGTGACCCCCCACGCGGCTAGAATCGGAACCCCCCTGTGAGCCGGACCGAGACTCCGGCGCCCGTGATCTCGCCGGGCGGTCACGCCGGACCGCCCCTACCCTTCGCGGGGTCGCGCGCCGCCGGGCGCGAAGCGGGCGCGCTGCTGATCTCCATCTTCATCATCGCCGTCTGCGGGCTGATCTATGAGCTGATCATCGGCAGCCTGTCGTCGTACCTGCTCGGCGACAGCGTGGTGCAGTTCTCAATCACGCTGGGCGTCTTTCTGTCGGCGATGGGCCTCGGCTCGTTCCTGTCGCGGGCCGTGCGCGACAACCTGCTGCGCGTGTTCCTGATCGTGGAAATCGCCGTGGGCCTGCTGGGCGGCGCGTCGGCGGCGGGGCTGTTTGCCTTCTACAGCCTCTTCCCGCGCAGCTACGTGGTGGTCATGATCGCCACGTTGATCGGGCTGGGCACGTTGATCGGGCTGGAGATCCCCCTGCTGACGCGCATCGCCCGCCGCTACGGCAGCCTGCGCGACACCTTGGCAAACGTGCTGGCTGTGGACTACCTGGGCGCGCTGGGCGCATCGCTGCTCTTCCCGCTGCTGTTGCTGCCCTACCTGGGCCTGACGCGCACGGCGTTCCTGACCGGCATCTGCAACCTGGTCGTGGTCGCCATCAACCTGCGCGTGTTCGGCGCGGGTCTGCCCGGCGCGCGGGCCATCGCCGCGGGCACCGTCGCCGCGCTGTTGTTGCTCGGCGGCGGGGTGGTGCAGGCCAGCAGCATCACCGCGATTGTGGAGGAACGGCTCTACCAGGACCAGATTCTCTACGCCGAGCAATCAGCTTACCAGCGCATCGTGGTCACGTCGTACCAGGAAGATCTGCGGCTCTACCTGGACCGCGAGTTGCAGTTCTCCAGTCGCGACGAGTACCGCTACCACGAGTCGCTGGTCCACCCGGCCATGACGCTGGCCCCGTCGCATGAGCGCGTGCTGATTATCGGCGGCGGCGACGGCCTGGCCCTGCGCGAGGTGCTGAAGTATCCCGACGTGCAACACGTCACGCTGGTCGATCTCGACCCGGCGGTGGTCAAGCTGGGGCGCACCTTCGGCCCCATCGTCGCCCTCAACGGCGGCGCGTTTGACGACCCGCGCGTGGAGGTGATCAACGCCGACGGTTACCAGTACCTGGTGGATAGCTCCGACCTCTACCCGGTGATCATCACCGACCTGCCCGACCCGCGCAACGAGGGCCTCGCCAAGCTCTACTCGCGCGAGTTCTACACCATCGCCGGGCGCCACCTGGCGCCCGGCGGCATGTTCGTGCAGCAATCGTCCTCGCCCTACTTCGTGCGCCAGGCGTACTGGTGCATCGTCCACACGGCGCGGGACGCGGGCTTGCGCGTGCAGCCCTACCACACCTACGTGCCGTCCTTCGGCGATTGGGGCTTCATCCTGGCCTCCAACGTGATCCCCGCCTGGCCGCCCCCCGCGCCCCCCGTGCCGGTCCGCTTCCTGACCCCGGCCCAACTGGCGATCATGCCCACCTTCGACCCGGACTCCGGCGACCTGCCCACGGACATCTCCACGCTGCAAAACCCGGTCGTCCTGCGCTACTACATCGACGCCTGGCGCCACTGGCGAGGATGACGAGTGCTGAGTGCTGTTCGCGCAGCGGTGCCGCAGGCACCTTGCTGAGTGCTGAGTGCCGGCGAGTGGTCGGTGGTCAGTAGTCAGGACGACGAGTGATGCGGGGCGGCGTGATACTGGCGAGGGCAACCTCTTCCCCTGCGATGGAGAGGGGAGAACGTCCGCCCGTGGACGGGCCGCCGTGGTCCCCCCTCCTGCCGCGGGAAGGGGGGTTGGGGGGTTAGGTTGGTCGGGGGCGGCTAGCGCCGCACCGCCGAGCGCCCGCGCAGGATGCCGCCCGCCAGCAGGGCCAGCAGGCCCACGATTAGCAGCGCCGGCCAGGCGCTGTCCGCCGGTTGGCCCGTGACCGGCATGCCGGGCGGCGGGCTGACCACGCCGCCGACATTGCCGGTCGGCGTGCTGGTCGGCGGGAAGTACTGCGCTCCGGTGCGGATGGCGACGATAAAGTCACCGTCGGTGAGGTTATCACCCGCCTGCACCGTGCGGGGCTTTTGCTGGTAGCCCCAGCCCGCGCCCGTCTTGATGCCCAGCCAGATCTCGCCCGCCGGAAGCTGCAAGGTATAGCGGCCATTGCCGTCGGTGCGCGTCGCACTGAACGTGGGTGGCCCCTTGACTTGCTTGACGCCTGTCGCCAGCGCGTTGGTCGCGTAGATGGTCATGCCGCCGAGCGGGACGCCGTCCAGGTCCGTCACCCGGCCCGTGACATTCGCCACCAGGGGCACGCTGACCGGGGGATTCGCCACCGGCAGCAGGAAGGCGATGCCCGTCGTGTAGGAGCTAGGGTAGACGGTAAACTCCGACGAGCCATAGCCGGGGTGTTCCGCCCGCACGACGAAGGTCCCGGGGCCGGTGTTGATCGACCATGCGCCGTCCGCGTTGGTCTGCACGCCGGGGCCGATAGCGACGTGCTGCGGCATCCGGTACACGGTGACGGTGGCATCGGCGAGGGTCGTGCCGTCGTAGCCAAAGACATAGCCGGACAGCATGGTGGAACTTTGGGCGGCGGCGGGCGCCGCCCCCAGCAGGCCCGCCAGGAGCAGGCAGCAAATGCCGAGGCCAACCAGGCCCCGGCTCAGCCACCCGCCGCTCTGGGCATGCGGCATTGTTGCGGTCATATAGAATCCCCCTTCGTGTGCGTGACATATAGCACCCGGCACGTCGCGCGGGCGCTTTCCCCCGCCGCCCCACGGGCGGCAGGCTGACCAGGCGAACTATGCATTAAGCGTACCGCTCGTCTGTTGCCCGGAGCTTGCCTGCGCGGGCTGGACGGAGCCGGTGTAGGGGCCGCCGGGCGGGCCTGGGCGCTAGACTTCGACGACGACTTTGACCGCCTCGACTTCGCCGCGGCCCATGCGCGCGAACATCTCCGGGGCCTCGGCCAGGGAGCAGCGGGCCTCGATCAGCGGGCCGACATCGACCGCGCCGCGGTTCAGCAGATCGACGGCCTCGCGGTATTCGGCGGCGGTGTAGGCGTAGGCGCTGGTGATGCGGCGTTCCTGCGGCACCAGGTCGTAGAGACCCACCTCGACCAGTGGTGTCGCCAGGCCCACCAGCATCAGCGTGCCGCCGGGGGCCAGCGCGGGCAGCGCCTGCTTGATGGTCGCGCTCACGGCCACGGCGTCGATGATGGTGGGGAAGCCGCGCCCGTCCGTGACTTCGCGGCCCAGCACGGTCAAGTCGGTCTGGCGGGAGTCGCGGGGCTGCCCGCCCAGGCGCTCGATCATCTCCAGCTTGTGCGGGGCCACATCGGTGACGAAGACCGGATCGGCGCCGCGCTGGCGGCAGGCCAACAGGCAGCAGAGGCCGATGGTGCCGCCGCCCAGCACGGCAATGGGCTGTCCGCGCTGCGGGTCGGCCACATTCGTGGCGCGCAGGCCCACGGCCAGCGGCTCGGCCATCGAACCGGCGGCAAAGCTGACGCTATCGGCCATGGGGATGGCGTTGCGCGCGGGCGCGGTGACGTACTCCGCGAAGCCCCCGTGCGTGCCCATGTTCACCCCGATAGACTTGCGCTGACGGCAGAGTTCCTCGTGCCCGGCGCGGCAATCGGGGCAGGTGCCGCAGTAGATCAGCGGGTTCACCGCCACGCGCGTGCCCACGGCCAGGTCGGTGACGCCCGACCCCCGTTCGCGCACGATCCCGGCGAACTCATGGCCCATGACCATGCCCGGCGTGCGCCGCCCCGACGCCCCGGTATAGCCGTGCACATCGCTGCCGCAGATGCCCACGGCCTTGACTTCGATCAATACCTCGCCCGGCCCCGGTTGCGGGCGGGCGATCTCTTCGACCGCCATCTCGTGGGGGCCGTTCCAGACCAGTGCTTGCATGTTGTCTATCCTTTACGAGTGCTGAGTGCTGAGTGCTGAGTACGAGTGATGAGAGTAATGAGAAGGGTGGCCTGGCTATAAAGCTGCTACTGACCCAGCCCTACCCAGACTTGATAACTCGTCGTTACTCAGCACTCAGCACTCGGCTAATGACTCCGTGCCGCGGGAAACGGCGTAATCTGCCCCGTCGGGTCGAACGTGAGCGGGCCGAGGCGGGGGCCTAGCGTGCAGCCAGCGGCAGCGGCTTCCACGCAGAGCGATTCGGCGATCAGCAGCGCGCCCACGTCGAGCGTGTTCGGGATGCGGACCAGGCGCGGGTGATCGGGATGGGCGCTGGCCGCCGCGTGCAGGGCCAGCGCGATGGCTGTGTAGTCGTCTTGCATCACGAAGGGGATGGACGAGCGGCGCAGGCCGAACGTGCCCGACGTGATGCCGTTCAGGTAGAAGGCGTGGAAGTCCATCTTCGCCACCAGGCGGCGGGTGGTCACGTCGGCCATGCCCAGGCCCGCCGCGTTGCCGTGCGACTCCGGACTCACGTCCAGCGCGACGATGGCCGTGATGCGCGGGCGCGGGTTTTCCTCCTGCCCCGGCACGAGGATGCGCCCGATCACCGTGGTGTCCATGCCTGCGCCGCTGAAGTTCTTGCCGATCTGATCGACCACGAGCACGTCGAGATCGTCGAAGGGCAGGCCGGGCAGCAAACGGCGCGCGTCGGCCAGCAGGCGGGTTTCCTCCGCGCCGCCGAAGGCCGCCGGGGGCAGCACGGCGATCTCGGCCACGCCGCCCAGCCCGTTCTCCACGATGCCCACCCCGGCCAGGATGGGCCGGGCCGCGGCGATGGCCTGCGCGGCGGGGGCCAGCAGCCTGCGCAGCCCCGGCGCACCGTAGCGGTGGATCGCATCGGCGCCGTGGCGCTTACCCAGGCCGATCACCGTCATCTTGGACAGGCCGCTCTCGATGGGGCCGTGGAAGTCGGAGTGCGGCTTGATGCGGTTGACCACGATGATCCCGTCCGCCGCCGCCGCATAGGCGTCCATGAACAGGTCGGGGCCGTCGGGCAGCCGGCCCAGCGGCACCACGTCCATGGTGGCGCGGATCGGCGCGCCCATGCTTGCCTCGGTGACGCCCAGTTCGGCCAGCAGCGCGACCTGGCCGGGCGCCGTGGCCCCGCCGTGGCTGCCCATCGCGGGCACCAGGAACGGCGCCGCGCCGGTGGCCCGCACGGCGTCCACGACCGCGCGCAGCACCACGGCAATGCTGCTGATGCCCCGGCTGCCTGCCGTGACGGCGATCTGCTGGCCGGGCCGCAGCCTGCTCAGCAGGCCGGAGTCCGCCAACTGCCGCTGCACCTCCCCGACCACGTCGGCGATCTGCGGCGCCTCCCAGCGTTGCCGCGCCAGGTACATTGGCGGCAGCGGCGCGTGCAGGTCATAGGTGCCGAAATCGAGTTCCATCGCTATCCTCGTTCTAGCGTTCAGCCATCAGCCGTTAGGCGTTAGGCGTCAGCCAGGGCCGGTTGCAAACCGGCCCCTACAGCGGCGGTTAGGCGCCGGTGCGCTGGCCGTGAACCGCGGCCACCACTTCGCGCAGGACGGCGGCCAGTTGGGCGTCGGGGTGCCCGGCGCGGAAGCCCTCGTCGGCGATGGCGAGCGGCGCGCCGACCACGACCAGCGGCGCGCCCAACGCCGGGCAGCGCATCATCTGTTCGAGACTCAGCCCGCCGACCGCCTGCACGGGGATCCGGACCGCCGCCGTGATCGCGGGCAGGTCGTCCAGCGGGCTGAGGCCGGTTTCCTCGTGCCGCTCGTCAAAGCCGGTATGCACGATGATGTAATCGACGCCGTTGGCCTCCAGCATTTTGGCGCAGGCCACCTTATCGGGCGCGGCCATGATGTCGCCCATCACCTGGATGCCGTAGTCGCGGGCGGCGCGCACCACGGCGCGGATGGTCGCCGGGTGGGCCACGCCCATGACCACGACGAAGCTCGCCCCGGCCTGGGCCATCATCTCGGCTTCCAGGTAGCCGCCGTCCATCGTCTTGAGATCGGCCACGATGGGGTAGTCGGGGAAGCGGGCGTGCAATGCCTGCACCGCGCGCAAGCCCTCGGCCAGGATCAGCGGCGTCCCGGCTTCGAGCCAGTCCACCCCCGCCTGCACGCCGATCTCGGCCACGTGCAGCGCCTCGTCAATCGAAGTCAGATCCAGCGACAGTTGGACAATCGGTTTCATCTTATTCCTCGACCCCGTTGGGGAAAATCAGCGCCTTCACCGCCGCCCCGCTCTCCAGCGCGTTGAAGGCGACTTTCCAATCCTCCAGCGGCACCCGGTGGCTGATCAGGGCGGACAGGTTGACCTGGCGGGTGGACTCCAGGCGCAGCACACGCTCCCAGGTGTCCCAGGTGTGGCTGAACACGCCTTGCAGTGTGA
>JAICKM010001080.1 GCA_025927935.1 Chloroflexia bacterium
CAACACCTGGAGCGTGTGGTCCATCGTCGTCACGGCCTGCGGATTCAGCCCGGCGCCGCGCAAGGTCGCCATGCCGCCCTGCCCGCGGTCCACGAAGACGAGCATATCGCGCGCCGTCAGCCCGGCATCGGCCAGCGGCGGCTGCACTTCCAGTTTGGACGCGCCGTCGGAGATCACGTCGTCGATGAGCACAGCGCGCAAGCCCGGCTGCCAGGGGCCTTCCACCATCTTGCGGGTGCCGTAGCCCTTGGCCTCGGCCCGCACATAGCCCGCTGGCTTGCCTAGCACCTGCCCCAACGCCACGGCCAGCGGAATCCCGGCGTAGGCGATGCCGATCAGGATGTCCGGGTCCCAGCCCAGGTCGCGGATACGGGCGGCATACACCGCGGCCACGCGGCGCAGCAGGTCGGGGTGCGCGACCAGCGCGCGCAGGTTGTGGTAGTACGGTGACACCCGGCCCGACTTCAGCGTGATCGGCTCAAACTTGATGATACCCGCATCGAATAGGGCCAGCAGCAGCGCGTCGAGTTCGGCGGATAGCGGCGCGGGCGACTCCAGTGCGGGCGCCAACCGCGCCGCCGCCATCGCCGCCTGGTATTCGGCGGCAGCGGCAGCCGGGTCGGGCGCCTGCATGACGCCCCGGCTCACCGAGATGAGCAACCCCGCGCCCGCCGTGTTCACCCCGGCCTGGACGGAGCCTTCGAGGTCGCCGCCCTGCGCGCCGACGCCCGGCACCAGCAACGGCAGATCGGGCGCGGCGGCGCGGATGCGGCGCATTTCCGCCGGATAGGTGGCCCCGGCCACCAGGCCGCAGTTCGCGTTCGCGTTCCACGACGCCGCGATGTGGCGGGCCATGTAGAGGAAGTATGGCTCCCCACCCGCCACCTGTACGTCCTGCATCTCCGCCGCGCCGGGGTTGGAGGTGCGGCAGACGACGAAGCAGCCGCGGTCAGGCCGCGCCAGCAAGGGCGCCAGCGCCTCCCGCCCAGGGTGGGCGAAAGCCGTCACCGCGTCGGCCCCGCACAGGTCGAAGGCTTCGTGCGCGCAACGGGCCACCACGTGGCCCACGTCGCCGTACTTGGCGTCCAGGATCAGCAGGTGGTCGGGGTAGGTCGCCTTCAGGTAGCGGCAAGTCTCGATCAGCGCCGCGTAGCCCGCCGGTCCCTCCGCCGTGTAGACCTTCAATTGCAGCTTGAAAGCCACGGCCTGATCCGCGGTCGCATCGGCGATGCGCCTGTTGAAGGCGACCAGCGCCGCCGTCACATCGTCGCCACGCGAGGCTTGCGGCAACTCACTGTAGATCGGATCGAGGCCCACGCAGAGCAAGCTACCCTTGCGCGCAATCGCCGCGTCCAGCCGTGCATTAAAACTCATCGTTGGGAGAACCCTCTTTCTTCAAGCTAAAAGTGTAGCTAATTGATCAGCGATGCCGGCGTCCCGGCTAGCCTTCAAAGGCGGGCAGATACCGGGCGATGATCTCACGCAGCCGGGTCATCCAGATGCGTAAGTAGGTCTGATCCAACGTGGTTGAGCAGACAAGCTGTGTCGCCGAATCCGATCCGGCCCCAAGCACTGCGTCAATAACCAGTTCGCCTAACGGCTTCAAGCCAAACTTCATCTGTAGCCATCCATCTTCCCCATAGTCGAGATCGAGACTA
>JAICKM010000258.1 GCA_025927935.1 Chloroflexia bacterium
GCAGCGGGGCGCGTGGGAGGTTGGGCCTGCGCCGCAGACGGCGCTGGCAGCAGCGCATGCCACAGTAATAGGGCCGGCACCAGGCCGGCCCCTAATAATAGACAGTAGCGGATGCGGAGATTTAGCAGGCGTCGCTGAATACCAGATCCCGCGGATAATCGCACGGTCCGCATGTTCCGCCTCCTTTACGGCATCTATCGCAGTAATCGTCCCTCCCGGCTAACGTAACAAGCCCGCCGCGTTCAACGCTTCGAAGGCGATCAGCATGCCGAGGCAGGAGACGGCCAGGGCCGAGGCCATCGGCAGGCGGCCCCAGACCGCCCCGCTCATGCGGACCCGGCCCAGCAACCCCCGTCCGTAGACCATGAGCAGGCCGATGCCGGTCAGCACGCAGGCCAGCCCCAGGCTGAAGGCCACAATCAGCAGCAGGCCCAGGCCGACCCGGTGCGAGGCAATCGCCACCAGCAACACCACCAGTGCCGAGGGGCAGGGGATGATCCCGCCGGTGATGCCCAGCGCAAGCATACTGCCGATGGTGACTTGCTGGCCGTCGGCAGGTAAATGCGTGTGCTCCCGCCCGAAGGGGCCGTGCTTGTGCGGCGTGAGCGCATCATGATCGTGGTCGTGATCATGGTCGTAGGTGTGCGCGTGGTCGTGATCATGGTCGTGGGTGTGCGCGTGGTCGTGCCCGTGATCATGGTCATGATCCGCGTGGCTGTGGGCTAGCGCGTGGTCGTGCCCGTGATCATGGTCATGATCCGCGTGGCTGTGGGCTAGCGCGTGGTCATGGCTGTGACCGTGATCATGGTCGTGGTCCGCGCGGGCGTGGGCTAGCGCGTGGTCATGGTCGTGATCGTGATCATGGCCCGCGTGGCTCAGCGCCAATTGGGGGGCAGCGTCATGTTCATGCGCGGCGTGCTCATGGGCTAAACCATGCGCGTGGGCGTACTCATGCGGGTCATAGGCGGGAGTGGCACTAGCGGGCGCAGCGACGGCAACCACCGTGCGGCGGCTGCGCGCCCAGGCGTTGCGGCGCTGCCAGAACATGGCGACGCCCATCACGGCAATCAGCAGGCCCGAGAAGAAGCCGAGCCAGGGGTAGAGCGTCTCCGGCAGCACATACTGCGAGGCATAGAGCACGATCAGGCCGAGCACAAACACGCCGATGGTGTGGCTGATCGTCACGGTGACGCCGAGGAACGCGGCGTGCCAGGCGGTGCCCCGGCTGCCCACCAGGTAGGCGGCGACGACCGTCTTGCCGTGGCCCGGCGAGAGGGCGTGCGCCGCGCCCAGCCCAAAGGCGACCACCAGGCCGATCAGCAGCGCATCCAGGGGCAATTCTTTCTGGTTGATCAGTTCGGTCAGCGCGTCACTGCGCGACTGCGCCCAGGCCATCGCGTCCTGCGGCTGGGCTTGCGGTGCGGCGGCGGCCCCGGCATCGCCGGTCGTGGCGACGCCGGGCGCGAAGACGATCTCCGCCGAGGTGACTTGTGGCGGGTTGTTCAGGAACTCAGGCCGGTACTGCGTCAGCGCGGCGCTCAAATCCGTCGCCGGGACGCTGCTCTGAGTCAGGGCCGTGCCGTTGGTGCTGCGCGCGATGATCTCCTTCCAGCCGATGCGCTCGTTGTAGTTCGTGTCGCGGTAGGCCAGGCTGCCATGTGTGGTGCTGCCGAGCGGCGCCGTCCAGTGCAGTTCCAGGCGCATCGTCGGCAAGCCCCCCGCGCCGGGCGGGAAGCTGAGCGCCGGGCGGCCCACCAGCGACAGCGGCAACGCCGCGCCGTCCACCGTCAGCGTGAGATTACTAACCAGGTCCGCGGCACGCTGAGCGGTGTAGGTATCCTGCTCGGCGGGGGTCAGGCTTGTGCTGTGGTCGGCGCGGATGGTGCCCAGTTCCTGGTAGGTTGGGATCTCGGCCATATCGACCACATAGAGCAGATCGACGTGGCCCTGGCCCACCGTCAGCGCGCTGTAGCGGTTGATGGTGAAGTTGCCCATGGGATGGGCGCTCACCGCGCGGGGGGCGGCGACCAGCAGCAGACCGGCGCCCAGGACGGCAAGCAACACCAGGCGGAAGGAGCGATTCATGGGAACTCTCCTACTTTTTCAGCAGCGCCGTGGCCTGGGGCGCATACTTGAGGCTAAAATGCGGATTGATCGCCAGCGCCTGCTGGAGGTTCTTGCGGGCATTCGCACTGTCGCCTAACCCATTATAGATCAGGCCCAGATGGAAATAGAAGAGGGCGTTCTGCGTGCCCAGGCGCATGGCCTGCTGTTCCGCCGCCAGCGCCTCGGCGTAGCGCCCGGCCCGGTAGAGCGTCCAGGCCAGGGCATCCTGGGTGTGGATGTCGTGCCGCCAGGCGGCGGCGCTCTGCGCCAGTTGCACCGCCGCCGCCGCATCCTGGTCCTGATCAGCCAGGAAAGCGGCCTTCTCCATGCCTACATCCACACCATTGACCTCAAAGACATGGAAAATGTAGCTAACGAGGTCGTATTGCGCCTGAGCGTTCTTGGTGTCGCCGGTCGCGGCATAGAGGTCGCCCAGCGCCTGGACATATTGCGGCAAGGGCACCACGGCGACCGCCGCTTTGTAGAGAGTCACAGCCTCGGCGGTTCGCCCCTGGGCCGCGCGCACGGCGGCCAATCCCGCCTGGGCATGGAAGTAGCCGGGGTAGACGGCCAGCGCCGCGTTATACTCGCGCTCGGCGTCGTCCAGGCGCCCGCTGTTGAAATAGAGCGTGCCAAGTTGCACATGGGCCCAGCCGGCATTCTCCGGCGCAGGGCCGCCCGCCTCCGCGGCCTGGCGCATGGCCTGGATCGCGCCCTCGACATCGCCGTACAATTCGCGGGCGTAGGATACTCGCGCATAGGAACTAAGATCGGGGCGCAGGTTGATCATCTGCTGAAAGGTCGCCACAGCCTGGTCATAGTCGCCCAACTCGATCTGCGCGTCGCCGATGACCCCATAGGCATAGGCTTTTTGCGGGGCAAGAGCCTGGGCTTTGTGGCCCCAGTCGAGCGCATCGCGGAACTGGTGGCGCGAAAGCTCCAGGGAACCAATGCCCGCCGTCGCGTCAAAGCTGCCGGGGTTAATCGCCAGTGCCTTGCGCAGAACCGTTTCGGCCTGGGCATAGAAGGTCGGGTCGCTCGTTTCGCGGGCCTTCTGCAAATAGGCCAGGCCCAGCTGGGCCAGGGAGTTATCGTCGTTGGCGTGCGACTGCAACCGCGTCTTCATATCGCTGATAATGCGGTCGGCGTAACCCTGCTGCGGCGTGACCCCGGAGGCGATCACGCCCGCCGGATCGGCCACGGGCGCGGGCGCGAGCGGCCCGGCGATAGTCGGCGCAAACAGCAGGCTGCCCGCGACGAGCAGCAGCGCCACGCCCACCATAATTGTCAGTCGATTGCCCAGTAGTTTCGCCACGATGTTTCGCGCCTCCCTGATATTGGTCTGCTGTCGTTAGCGGGCCTTACGCTACCGTTTCGAGATCCCGGCGATTTGGGGCACTTCTGCACTGGTCGAGTGCCCGATAGATGCTAATTTTTCCGTATATATACCGGGACGAGCGGGAGCAGGTCACAACGCCTGCTCCCGCCCGGCCTGGTTACTTCTTGACCTGGCCGGCGGCGCGGCGGCGTACTGCCCACCCGCCGGCCAGGATCAGGCCGCCGGCCGCCGCGACCAGCGCGAGCAGCATGACGTAAATGTCGGCCAGGTGGCCGCTATCGGTCGCGCCCGTGCGCGGCATACCAGGGGCCCCGGCTACCGGCGGTTGCTGAGACGGTGGGCCTGCCGTGGCCCCCCCGCCGGTCGTCGCGGAGAACGGATAGTTGACCGTGCCCTCGTGGGGCAGCGCGACGTACGGGAAGCTCGTGCGGAACGGTACATCGTTCGCGTCCACGCCATCGCCAAGTTGGGCGGCTAGCGGATCCGCTTTGAAGTCCGGGTGGAACAGCGGATACGCAGCCCCGGCCACGGCCTTGAGTGAGATATCGAACACATCGTCGGCCAGGCGGCGCCCGTTCGGGAATCCGGCCAGATCGCCCCCGATTACGCCCAGATTATTCGGATTGGCCGTGGGTGGCACGCCCATATTGAGCCGCAGTTCCTCGGACGGCTTCACATTCGGCGGCATGGTCGCGCCCTTGATCCCGGTGAGGAAGATCGCCACCAAGTCGTCGCGCGGCGTCGGGGGCACCTGGATGTTATATAGCTTGTTGAGCAGCTTGGGAAGTTCAGGATCGGTGACGCCCCCCAGGAACTGGGCATCGTCAGCCGGCTTGGAGCTGTTGAACAGGTCCTTGGCACCCATCGGCACCACCACTTCGTTGACTAGCGGCTGGCCCAGGCGGCTCACTTGCACCCAATCGCCCGAGTCTTGCGGCGCCTGGCCGGCCCGCAGCACGCGGCTGGTCTGGCGGCTCGTGGTCGACCAGACGCCGATGATCGCGTTGGCATCTGTCGGCGCGGCCGGCTTCGCGCCGTTGGCAGTCAGCCGGGTCATCGGCACCTGGAGCGCGATGGTGTGAACGTTGAAACCCTTGAGGGTGTCGATGCCGCCGCCCATATTGCCGGGCAATTTGCGCACGGTCAACAGGTCGAAGATACTGAAGTCGAGGAAGAAGGAATCGTCGGCCTGCCCGGCGAAGACCTGGCTACCGTCGCTCAAGGGGTGGATCCCTGCGTTCGACAGCGCCTCATAGTTCGGTGTGGACTTCGGCCCGACCCGGTCGGGTGGCGACAGGAGGTTCTGGCCGAGTACGGTGGCTTTGCCGTCGTCGAGGCGAGTCACGGTATAGGTCTGCTTAAAGGTCAGGTTCGGCGAGTCGATACTCTCGATTGGGCCGGTGTTGTAGTGCGAGGTATTCGGATTGGCGATCTGCGTGGTGAAGCGGAACTGATAGGTGATGTGCGACTGCGCATCGCCCACATTGTCGATGTGCAACTCGTACATAATATCATCGCCGAAGCGGTAGAAGTTCGGGCCATTGCCCGGATTCTCGAACGGGTTGAAGTTAGCGACAAAGGTCACGGTGTCGGGCTTGTCGGGGCTGACGAAGGCGTAGACGTCGGTGTTGTCGGCCTCGGGGTCGTTGATGATCATCGGGGCTTCACGATGGCTGGAAGCCCCGACCTGCGCGGAGTGCAGGCCGAAGACAGCCAATCCAAGAACGAGGGCCAAAGCAAGCAGTGTGTTGACGATACGTGCGACTTTCATGAGAAATCTCCTTGCTGCTCATACGACATCAAGAGTCGAGGAAGAAGCAGCGGCATTGAACGATGTGTCGCAGTGTCCCTGACCAGTCCACATCGCGAGATTCCCTAATCTCGCATAAGAGCCACAAGATAGCGTGGCAGCGAGCGCGACGGATGGATCCCGGCCACCCCCGGCACTCTCGGTGTAGACTGTAATGCTCCTCCTTCCGCAGGTAAGAATTAGCCGCTGTGCGGCCGGGGTGAGGAGCCTCACGATAAGACTAAACTGCTTGCGCTTATCCCGGATCTGTGAAGCACCGCAGGGTATAACCCTGATAATATGCGCCTGTTATGGACTTTCTTGTAGTATCAGACCAAAGGTAATTCTAAATATAATCGCTATGAGTGCACCTGATTAATAATGGTATACCTGCTATATTTCGTGTTCTCGCAGCCGGGAGCAGGTCACAGCGCCTGCTCCCGGCCCGCGTGCTTACTTCTTGGCCTGGGCCGCGGCGCGACGGCGCACCGTCCACCCGCCGACCAGGATCAGACCGCCGGCCGCCGCGACCAGCGCGAGCAGCATGGCGTAGATGTCGGCCAGGTGGCCGCTATCGGTCGCGCCCGTGCGCGGCATACCAGGGGCCCCGGCCACCGGCGGCTGGGCGCCGCCCGTGCTGGGCGCGTAGGCGCCGTGCGGCACGGAGGTGGTGCCATCCCAGGCCACAGCGACATAGGGGAAGGCGCTGCGGAACGGCAGATCGTTGGCGTCCACGCCGTCTCCTAACTGCGCCGCGAGCGCGTCCGCTTTGAAGTCCGGGTGGAACAGCGGATAGGCGGCCCCGGCCACGGCCTTGAGCGAGATGTCGGTCACGTCGTCGGCCAGGCGGCGCCCGTTCGGGTAGCCGGCCAGGTCGCCGCCGACCACGCCCAGGCGGTTCGGGTTGGCTGCGGGCGGCACGCCCATGTTGAGGCGCAGTTCCTCGGATGGCTTCACGTTCGGCGGCATGGTCGCGCCGGGGATGCCGGTCAGGAAGATCGCCACCAGGTCGTCGCGCGGCGTGGGCGGCACCTGGATATTGTAGAGCGCCTTGAACAGCCGGCCCATCTCCGGGTCGGTCACGGCGCCCAGGAACTGGGCATCATCGGCCGGCTTGGAGCTATTGAACAGGTCTTTGGCGGCCAGCGGCGCGACCACTTCGTTGACCAGCGGTGCGCCGAGGCGGCTTACCTGCACCCAGTCACCGGAATGCTCAACGGCGCCACCGCCACGCAAGACAGTCGTGGCCTGGCGGCTCGTCGTCGTCCACGATCCGATAACCGCGTTCGCGGCCTTCGCATCGGCGGGCTTGGTGCCATCCGCGGTCAGGCTGGTCATCGGCACCTGGAGCGCGATGGTCTGCACATTGTAGCCCTTCAGCCCGTCCACCCCGCCGCCGGCGTTGCCCGGCAGCTTGCGGATGGTCAGCAGGTCAAACACGTTGAGGTCGACAAAGAAGGAGTCGTCGGCCTGCCCGGCGAAGACTTTGCTGCCGTCGCTCAAGCTCTGGATGGCGGCGTTGGACAGCGCCTCGTAGTTGGGTGTCGACTTGGCGCCGACGTTGACGGGCGGAGTCTTGAGGTTCTCACCCAGCACCGTTGCCTTGCCGTTGTCGATGCGGGTCACAGTGTAGGTCTGCTTCACGTTCCAGTTCGGATCGTCCAGGCTCTTGATCGGGCCGGTGTTGTAGAGGAAAGTGTTGCCGTTGCCGACCGTGGTCTTGAAGCGGAACTGATAAGTGATGTGCGATTGCGCGTCGCCCACGTTGTCGATATGCAGTTCATAAAGCACATCGTCGCCGAAGGTGAAGTAATTGGGGCCGCCCACCGGTTCCTCGAACGGCCACGTGTTGATGATGAAGGTGACGGTATCCGGCTTATCGGGGCTAACAAAGGCGTAGAAGTCGGTATCGTCGGCTACCGGGTCATTGCTGATCATCGGGGCTTCGCGGTGGCTGGAGGCGCTCACCTGGCCGGAGCGAATACCGACGGCAAACATGCCGAAGACCAGGATCAACGCGAGCAGCGTACTGCCCATGCGCGCAAGTTTCATCAGGAAATCTCCTCTTCCTCTCCGACCCCCGGAGCGGAGAAACTGTCCGCAGATTCTATATTCCCCCCGAAGTACCGTGCCGGAGCCGAGTTAGTCTAAACCGCCCGCCCATGGTGGCGGTACGGTCGGGCCGGGGACGGGGCGTCCCAGGGACGGCTACGGTATCTTGAGCGCGCCGGTCGCGCGCATCCCACCTCCTTTCACGGCCCCGCTTTCGGTGGAGCCGGGCCAGACGATGATGTCTGAGATTTATACCCGCGACAGGGGCCATCGGATTGGGCCGGCACCGGGCAATCGGGTGGTCCCAGGGCGTAGCGGCACAGGAAAAGCCGGTAAGCGCTAGCGGCGACCCCGCATGAGGGCCAGCCCCAGACCGATATACCAGGCCGGATTGGCGATGAATCCCGCCAGCAGTGCGGGCACAACGATGATCAGATTGGTCGGCTGGAGGATGATCAGGCGGCCCAGGTAGATCCAGAGTAGCAGCACCCCGGCGATATAGCCAATATAGGCCAGGCCGCGTGGGAACGTGCCGGTGCGGCTCATCAGCCAGGCGAAGACCAGCAGCCCGATGCCCGCCACGCCGAAAGTCAGCATACCGCGCGGATCGATCTGGCTGGGCAGGTCGAGGTTGGGGCTGGCGGGCGGATTGATCGCGTTCGCCAGGTCGTAGCCGCCATGGATCAACGATCCGATCGCCGCCGCCAGCCCCAACATGAGGCCCCAGCGAGCAAACGAGGCGTCCGTCTCCCGCAGACGTTCGTAGACGGCCAGCAACACCGGGGTCGCCAGCAATCCGCCCAGCATGAGGAAGAACGCGCTAATGCCGGCGTCCTTCAGGACAATGAAAGCGATGGAATACAGAAAGCCGCTGACGCCGGCCGCCAGGGCACACCAGCCCGCGAACTTTTCAAACGAAATCGCGCCGGTCTGCGCCGTGGCTCGCGCGGTGCCGGCGGTTTGGGACAGGGAAGGACTTGCCATGAGGAATCGCTCCTTTCGCGTAACAAGGGGGCAGAGGACGGGGCCGGCCTAGAGCTCGGGGAGCAACCCCAGCGCGCGCAGCATCCCGGCCACATCCCAAACATTGACCACGCGCCGTATTTTGTTGTCCTGGAGGGTGAGGAAGGACATCCCACGCACGGTGACTCCGCGGCCGGTCGCCGGGATGTTCATCAGCGGCCCCTCGTGAAATCCCTGGGCCAGCCAGCTCAGCGCCACCTGATCGCCGTTCACCAGCGCCGTCTCCTGGGTGACATGCAAGCCGGGAAAGGCGTCCAGGTAATGCTCGATGAATTCACGCACCCCCGCCTCTCCCCGTAAGGGCCGGGCAATGCCAACATCTTCGCCGTGGAATTGCGGCGAATAGAGACTCATCGCGCGCTCGACATCATGGGCATTCCAGGCGTCCAGGAGATCATTGACCACCGCAGGAATTGCTTCACACATGGCGGCACCTCCCACAAAAAAATACGGCTGCCGATCGACAGCCGTATCGTATGCGGTTTCGCTGCTCACTTTCCAGCCCAAAAACTGCTCACTTCC
>JAICKM010000263.1 GCA_025927935.1 Chloroflexia bacterium
AGGGGACGAAATCGGGCCATTGTGCTATACTGAGGCCGGGTCCCATGCCTGGGGCCGCAGGGAGTTCAGGTCAGCTAAGGAGTGCGTGTTACGCAATTATGGACAACAATCGACATTCGACAAAAACATCCGCCACGCCTTTCGGTTGTGTCTGGGATCTGGATGGCGTACTGGTCGACAGCGGAGTGGCCCACCGCGCGGCCTGGACCGCGCTGGCCGAGGAACTAGGGTTCTCCTGGTCTGACGAGTTGCATACGCGCACCTTCGGTATGCGGAACCCGGACATCATCCGTATCGCCTGGGGCGTCGAGGGGCCGGCGGATCAGGTCAACCAGTGGGGCGAGCACAAGGAAGAGCTATTTCGCGACCAGGCGCGCGGGCTGCGCGCCTTGCCCGGCGCCGCCGAACTGGTGCGCGATCTGCACGCCCACGGCTGGCGCCAGGCCATCGGCTCCTCCGCGCCCGCGGCCAACGTGGCGCTGTTGCTCGAAGTGCTGAACCTGACGCGCTATTTCGACTCCGTCGTCTCCGGCGACGACATTACACGCGGTAAACCCGACCCGGAAGTCTTCCGTACGGGTTTCCAGCGGCTGGAGGTGCCTCCGGCGCGCGGGGTGGTCATCGAAGATGCTGTGGCCGGCGTGCAGGCCGGGGTGGCGTCGGGCGCCTTCACCATCGGCGTCACCAACACGCGCGGGCGGGCCGATCTGCAAGCGGCGGGCGCCCATCTGGTGGTGGACAGCCTGACCGAGTTGGATGCCGCGCGCCTGGAGGTGGCGATTGCGCGCTTCCGGGCCGGGCGCGAAGGCTAGCGCCCCGTTTCCGTGCCGGCCTACGTGTACCTCTTGCTCTGCGCCGACGGCACCTACTATACCGGTTGGACCACCGATGTGGCCCGCCGCCTGGCAACCCACCAACGCGGTCAGGGCGCGCGCTATACACGGGCACGCCTACCTGTGACCCTCGCTTATTATGAAGAGCTGGCCGATGCCCGCGCGGCGCGGCAGCGCGAATACCGGCTGCGCCGGCAGAGTCATGCCGCGAAGCGGACCCTGGCCGGCGCCCACCCACCCCCGGCGGTGTTGCCGGGGCCCGCCCGCCCTGGTAAGAAGGAGGCCCGCATGAGCAAGTTAGTCGATCTGTCCGTCAGCGCCTATGTCGAGACTCTGGCGTCGAGTTCGCCCACGCCCGGCGGCGGTAGCGCCAGTGCCCTGTCCGCCGCCATGGGCGCCGCCATGGTTGCCATGGCCTGCAACCTGACGCTGGGTCGGGAAAAGTTCAAGGCAGTGGAAGCCGAGTTGCGCGAGGTGCTGGTCCAGGCAACTACGCTCCAGCGCAATTTGCTTGCCGCCGTGGACGACGATACGGTGGCCTATGACGCCGTGAGCGCGGCGTATAAGCTGCCTAAAGGCACGGACGAGGAGAAGCAGGCACGCACAGCGGCCATCCAGCAGGCGTTGCAGGGGGCCAGCGAGGTGCCGCTGCGTGTGGCGCGCGCCGCCGCCGAGGTGGCTCGGCTGGCGAAGGTGGCGCAGGCCAAGGCTAACCCCAATGTCGCCAGCGACGCCTATGTGGCGGAACTGCTGGCGCGGGCCGGGCGCGACGGCGCCGTCGCCAACGTCGAGATCAATCTGGGATCGATCACCGACAGCGCCTTCGCGGACCGTATGCGCGCGGCCGTCGGGCAATTGCGGGAGCCAAGCGATGGTTGATACGATCATCATCGGCGGGGGCTGCCACGGCGCCAGCCTGGCCTACCACCTGGCGCTGCGCGGGGTGCGCGACGTGGCCCTGGTCGAGCGGCGCGGCCTGGCCGGGGGCAATACCGGCAAGTCGGGCGCCATCGTCCGCCAGCACTATTCCACGCCCGCCACGGCCCGCCTGGCCCATCGCGCCCTGCGCGTGTTCGAGAACTTCCGCGATATTGTCGGCGGCGACATTGACCCTGGCTTCCGGCGCACCGGCATGTTGGTGCTGGCGGGACCCCAGGACGCCGATGTGCTACGCGCCAACGTGGAGATGCAGCAAGGGCTGGACATCGGCACCGAGTTGATCGACCCGGCATCCGTGCGCGAGATCGAGCCGCGCCTGGCGCTAGACCCCGGCGCCGCCGTCTGCTGGGAACCCGACGCGGGCTATGCTGACCCCGTGGCGACGACCGCCGCTTATGCTTACGCCGCCCAGCGCCTGGGCGCTACCCTGCACCTGGGCGTCACCGTGACGGCGATCCGCGTGGAGAACGGGCGCGTGCAGGGAGTGGAGACGGATCACGGCTTCATGCCTGCCGCGCGGGTGGCCGTGGTGGCGAACGCCTGGGGTCCGGCGCTGCTGGCCCCACTCGGCGTGGACGTGCCCATCGTGCCCAGCCGCCACCCCATTGTGCAGTTGCGGCAGCCCGCGGACTTCGGCGCGTCCCACCCGGTGGTCATCGACCTGACGCGCAAGATCTATCTGCGGCCCGACGGCGCCACCACCACCTGGGTCGGCTCGGTGGACGATGCCGACGCCGCGCAGCCCGCGCCGGTGGACGGCTATCACGAAGGCGTTACCCAGGATGAAGTGGCGACCTTCAGCCGCCGCGCCGCCACGCTGCTGCCCGCGCTCGGCCCGGCGATCCACAAAGGCGGCTGGGCTGGCCTCTACGACGTGACGCCCGACTGGCAGCCGGTGGTGGGCGCGGCGCCCGGCGTGGTGGGCCTCTACCTGTCCCTGGGCTTCAGCGGTCACGGCTTCAAACTCTGCCCGGTCTTCGGCGACCTGCTGGCCCAACTGATCACCACCGGCGAGTCGCCCGACCTCCACCCCTACCGCCCCACCCGCTTCGCCGAAGGCGATCTCACGCAGGGCCTCTACGCGGGCGTAGTGGGATAAGCCGTCAGCCGTCAAGAAGCCCCCAGCCTGGAGTTGTCATGCTGAACGCAGTGAAGCATCTCGTCTTGTCCCCATATGAGACTCTTCGTTGCGCTCAGAGTGACGGGAGGGCGGACGAGACTCCGAGCGCAACGAAGAGTGACAGGGGAGCGGACTAGACGAGACTCTGCGCGCAGCGCAGAGTGCCACGGGCGACGCGGATGGTTCTGCTGACGGACAGGCCAATAAAAGCCGCCAGCTACCGGGTGGCAACTACAACTACCCGATAGCTGACGGCTGTTTGCGCTCTACTGGTCACCGATCACCGACCACTGACCACTGCACGTGCGTTACAGCCGCTCGAAGACGGCGGCGATGCCCTGGCCGCCGCCGATGCAGAGGGCGGCGACGCCGAAGCGGCCCTGGCGGCGGCGCAACTCGTAGAGCAGGGTCAGCGCGAGGCGGGCGCCGCTGGCGCCCAGCGGGTGGCCCAGCGCGATGGCCCCGCCGTTGACGTTCACACGGTCGCGGTCCAGGCGCAGTTCCTTCTCCACGGCCAGGTACTGCGCGGCGAACGCCTCGTTCACCTCGACCAGGTCCATCTCGTCCAGGGTCAGGTCGGCGCGCTTCAGCGCGGCGCGGATGGCCGGCGCGGGACCGATGCCCATGATCTTCGGGTCCACCCCCACGACGGCCCAGGACACCAGCCGCCCGATGGGGCGCAGCCCGCGTGCCTCGGCAAACTGGCTGCTGCTGACCACCAGGGCCGCCGCCGCGTCGTTGATACCGCTGGCGTTGCCTGGAGTCACCGTGCCGCCTTCCTTGAAGCGCGCCTTGAGCCGCGCCAGGCTCTCCAGGCTGGAGTCGGGGCGGGGATGCTCGTCCTGCGTGACCTCGACAGCTTCGCCGCGCTTGCCGTGGCCCGGCGTCGCCACGATCTCCTCGGCCAGGCGGCCCTCGCGCATGGCGGCCAGCGCCATCTGCTGGCTGCGGAAGGCGAACTCGTCCTGGGCCTGGCGGCTGATCTCGTAGCGCTCGGCCAGGTTCTCCGCCGTCAGCGCCATGCTCAACCCGCTGTGGCTGTCGACCAGCGCGGCCCAGAGCGTATCCTGCAAGCGGCCATCCTGCCCCAGTTCCAGTCCCCAGCGCGCGCCGTAGAGGACGTGCGGCGCCTGGCTCAGGTTCTCCGTGCCCCCGGCCAGCGCGCATTGCGACTCGTCGAGCATGATACCCTGCGCCGCGGTGACGATGGCTTGCAGGCCGCTGCCGCAGAGCCGGTTCACGGTCAGCGCCGCCACCTCGCGCGGGATCTCGCACTCCAGGCCGATATGGCGGGCAATATAGACGGCGTCGGTGCTGGTTTGCAGCACATTGCCGATCACGACGTTGTCGATGTCGTTCGGGCTGATCCGGGCGCGGGCAATGGCGGCCTTGCCCGCGTGGGCGCCGAGTTGTGTGGCCGTGACCTTGCGGAACGCGCCGCCGAACGTGCCCACCGGCGTCCGCGCGCCATCCAGAATCACAATCTCTTTCGTGAATGCCATGGGAGTCTCCTAATCGCGCCGCCCCAGGCGGCAAAGCGGCTACAGCGGATCGCCGATGATCGCGCTACCCTCCATTATACCATTACCTACCAGGGCTGGAGGTAGGACGGTTTCACGGCGGATCGCGGGAAACGGTATTGTAGAGGGCGGTAACGCCGGACTCCAGCAGGATATCCACGCTGCCGGTGTACGTTTGTGCCCGTAGCTCGCCGGTAGGTGTGATGTAGGCAAACAGGGTGTCGCCCAGCGTCCAGGCGGCGGGCGGCTCCTGGTTCTCGGCCACAGTTTGTTGGTGCAGGATAAGGGCCGGGGCTGTCCGGCGGCCCGCCGGCTGCGGCAGGGGCACGCTGTGCACGATATAGTCGGTTTCTCGTGCGGCCAGGTCGATCTGTTGCGTGGTATAGACGAGGCGGTCGCCGCGCACGCCGGCGCGCCAGATCATGGCGGCGGGGTTATCGGGCAGACTGAGCAGTTGGATCGTATTCCGGCCGTCCAGATAGCCGATGGTCGCCCCGCTGGCGTCCGGCTCCTGCCAGCCCAGGAGCAGGCCGCCGCCGGGCGCATTGGTGCTGAAGAAGCGCAATTCCGCTGCCGGGTTGGCGACGGTCCAATCGGCCAGGGGCCGCGCTACATGGGCCGGATCGAGCAGTTGCACCCGATGATGGACCCCCTCCAACCAGGTCAGCAAGATCTGCCCGGCCCGTGGCCCATCGGGAATAAAGAAGGCCCCCGTGGCGCGCAGGCCGCCGGTCGGCGTAGGATCGTTGTTGAGTGCTTCGTGGGTCACAACCAAGGTCTGGGTCGGTTCGCCATCCGTGTTCAGCAGGAAGACGGTTACAAAGTGCGCCATGTCACTCATCGGGCGATCCACGATGAATAAGACATAGCGGCCGTCGGGGCTTACCTCGTCGCGCTCCAGCCAGCCGGGGCGCGTATCCAGCAACCGCAAGTCGCCTGTGCGGGGATCGATTAAGTAGAGTTGGGTCTGGGCGGTGACGAAATCATAGCCGGTCAGATCCGCGGTGAGGATGTGGCGGCCATCCGGCGCGATATTGACGCCTAGGCCCCCCGCGCCAAAAGGCGTCGGCGGCACAAGGAGTTGGCCGTTGAAGGGTTGATAGGCCAGGATGGACGGATGGGGCAGGGTCAGCCCGCTAAGCAAGCCGGGGAAGCCGCTATTGGCATAATATAGCGAGGCCCAGACGCCAGACTCCGTGCACAGGTAGGCGTTGGAGCGGCCTAGATCGATGCTCAGGCGATAGCGCACCGGCCCGCCGTCGAGCGGCGCCACCACCAGGCGGCGCTCCGCCGTACCGCTGCCGGCGGGGATGTCGAAGAGCGCCTGGCGATTGGGGCAGGAGGCGCGCACCCGGCTCCGCGCATCGCTCGCTTGCAGGTAGCGCCAGCCCGCGGCGCCGTAGGCGTAGAGGCCGGGCGGGGCGGCGTTCGCACGCAGGGCGATGGTACCGCTCAACGTGGCGGCATAGACGGCCCGTTCGGCCTGGCTGGTCAGTTGGGGCGCGTCCTGGTAATGGGTGGCGATGTCGCGCAAGCGCCGGCCTGCCGCTAACGCGATGGGCCAGTCGCCGTCATGGATCGCGCCGGTCAGCACCTGATAGGTGCGATCCCGCTCGTCGCGCAGCGCCACCGCAGCCGCGGCCCGCCCGGCGGCATCGTTATAGCCGCCGGCCGCGGTGAACTCCCGCCCGGCGGCGTCCCAGTCCTGGCTGGCCGCGGCCCGGCTGCCGGCCTGGTAATGGGCCAGCCGGGTCTGCGGGTCCCACCACTGCACGGCCGCGAATATCGCCAGCACGAGGAGCAACCCCAAGCCCACGATCTGCTCGCGACGCCGGCTGGACCGCCGTCCCGCTTCTGGTTCCGGGTCCAGATCCTCAATCGCCGCAAAATGGGGTTCCAATGCCGGTGGGGGCCGGGTACGCATGGCTGCCTCCCCGATCTATACCTCAGTAGAGTCCGCCGACCCCGGTCTCCAGCACGACATCGACCGTGCCGTCAAAACTGCGGGCATGTAGCTCACCGCTTTTGGTCACATAGGCAATGGTGCTGGGACCGATGTGCCAGGAGGTGAGCGTCGTCGTAGGTTCATTCCATTCTTGCGTATCGATGGTCCCGTTGTTAATTTCCACCGGCGCGCGGTCCCCCGCGTCCAGGCGGTCCAGCGCGAGGCTGTACACCGCGTAGTGGGCCGCGCTTTCTAAGCCGGGATCCTGAACTTCGTAGATGACGTAGCCGGGCCGCAGCCACGCCTGACTCAGGTAGAGGTCGGCGGCGGCGGGTAGACGGATGATCGTCAGCCGCTCTTGCGGGTCGAGATAGGCCAGCAAGCCGGCCCGCCCGCCCGTGACATAGGATGTGTCGGCCACCGTGATGAGCAGCGCGCCGTCCGGCCCGGCTTGCAAGCGAGTGATCTCGCTCAAGTCCGTGTCACAGGGCACCTGGACGAGCGGCTCCAGATCCCGCCGGGCCGGGTCATAGATACGCAGTTGCGGGTCGCCGGGATCGTCGCCCACCGTGAGCACCTGGCCCTGGCGCGGTCCCTCGCGGATAAACGCCGCGCCGCCCACGGCGCGCTGGTGGTCGAGGTCGAGCGGCATCTGCGCCAGCGGGCGCGTGGGGAACTGGCCGGCGAGATCCAGGAGCAGCGTGGTGCCCAGGCCACGGTTGCCGGTCAACGGGCGATACATGGTCAGGAGCACGAAGCGCCCGTCCGGACTGATTTCCGTTGATCCCGGCCACCCGGCGAGATCGTCCACCAGGTGCGGGTGGCCGCCGTCGGCATCGGCCAGGTAGAAGCGGGTGCGGGCCATGCTGGGCGGCGGCCCCGGCCGCAACATGGCGGGACTGATGCCGCTCAGCCCGGTGACAAGGATACGCTGCCCCTGGGGCGGCACAGCCAGAACGCGGATCGGCCAGGTCTGGTCCGGCAGGCGCAGCGGGACCGGGCCGCGCTGGCCCGCCGTCTGATACATCCACCAGAAGGGGTAGGCGGCCCCTTGCCCGCCGTTCAGGGCGACTCCGCCGTCCTGGCGCTGTAAGATGCCCCAGATACCGCCGTTGGCGCAGGTATACTGGTACGTGGCCGGATTGAAGCGCACCGGCGGCAGGGAGTTCCCCATGCCGCCAGATGCCGTGCGGCGCAGGTCCCGCCCGGCGCTGTCCGGCAACATGAGGCTGCTGGTGATGCTAAAGGCCGGGTCACGCACGCGCCCGGTGCGCGGCGTATCATACAGCACCCCGCCATCCTCGCAGGCGCCGCGCACCCGGCTGCCGCTGTCGCTCCCGGTCAGCACCTGCCAGCCGCCGGGGGTGTACCGATAGAGTCCCGGCGGCGCGGCCTGCGCGCGCAGGGCAGTGGTGCCGCTCAGGGCATCCCTGTAGGCATGCGTTTCGGCTTGCTCTTGCAGGGCGCGGGTGTCGCGGTGCTGCGGCTCAATGGCCGCGACCTTGCGGATCGCCAGCAGGGCCAGGAGCCAGTTGCCGTGCTGCGCGGCGTCCGTGGCCTCGGCGTACTGCGTGTCGCGTTCGGCCACCTGGCGCGCGGCATCCGCGGCGCGGGGCGCCGCATCGGTGTAGGCCCCGGCGGCGGCGTACTCGGCCTGGGCACGGTCCCAATCGCGCGCCGCCGCAGCGCGCCCGCCCGCCTGGTAGTGGGTCAGTTTGCTCTGCTGGTCCCACCAGTTGCTTCCGGCCAGCCCCACGACCACCAGCAAGATCGCCAACCCCAGGATCACCTCGCGGCGGTGGGCATGGCGCGCGGGAGGCTCCGGGTCCAGATCCTCGATGGGGGCAAATTGGCGGGGCACGTCCGGCTCCAGCATGGCGGCTCCTCCCGCGCCGGTACGGCGCTGGCGGCGATGCTTCAGATAGTGATTGTATTATACTCCATGCAGCGCCCGCCCGTCCCGCCGTAAGCGGTCCAGTGGGTGGATGGGCCGGGCCGGTTTCAAACCGGCCCCTACAATCGGCAATTGCGCCGTGCGGGTACTGATAGTCGGCCACTGTGATTTTGCGGTGTAGGGGCCGGTTTCAAACCGGCCGGTCGCCCATCAGAATCAGTTGGGTGGGCTACTATCCCCACCAGAAGCTGGCCGCGATGATTACATAGAGCCCGATGAGCGCCAGACCCTCCAGCCAGGTCGATTCGCCGTCGTAAACGATCAAAGCGCCCAGTACCGCGGCCAGGCCCAGGGCCGCCAATAACAGGAAAGGTAGCACCAGCAATAGGTGTCCGGCCAGGAATAGGCTGATGAGGACTAGCGCGGGTGTGAGCGCGACGGCGACTTGCAGGCTGCTGTTGAGGATGACGCTGATCGCCAGG
>JAICKM010000121.1 GCA_025927935.1 Chloroflexia bacterium
GCATTACCGGCACCGAGTTTGAAGGCGGGGCGGTCGTCTTCTTCCGGCTGACCAGCGGTAGCATCCTGGCGCTCTGGCCTCAGCAGGAATTAGCCCGTGATGCCAACCTACCCGCTGCCGAACCCGGCGCGCCCGTATTCAGCCTGGGCCATAACGTCCGCTCCAAAGCCGAGGTAGATCGCATTCTCGCCCAGGCCGAACAAGCCGGAGCGACCATCACCGACCCGGCGCATGATCGGGTCTGGGGCGGCTATTCCGGCTACTTTCGCGATCCGGACGGGCACCTATGGGACATCGTCTGGAATCCCCAGTTGTTGCCCGACTGAAGCCGAAGCCCAGGATGACTTCTGCGCTATGGCGACAAAACAGCCCTCTACCACCGGCGGTAGAGGGCTGTTTCAGGTTATGCGCCGCACGCGCAAATATTAAAGCTGCACAAACTTCCCGGTATCGTCGCCCGCCGGGTCCAGGCGTTGCGTGTTGGCCTCCGGGGTCGCGGGCGGGGCGGATGGCGCTTCGGGCTTCCCCACGGATTCCGCTTCGCCGGCGGGCGCATTGGTCTCGCCGGTACCGGGGCGCTTGAAGATCAGATAACTCGTCTCGGCGGGCCAGAGCGGCTGCACGCCGACCAGTTCCCAGCCCTCCGTGCCCAGAGTGTTCATAACACGGCGCGCGAAGGCGCTGCGGCGCTCCTCTTTGGCGATAAATTGCTCGTCGCCTTCCACGGACGCCCGGCCCCGGAAGTCCATATAAACCACTTTGTATTCCCAGGAAGTCACAGCCATGGGGAGATCCCTTTCATGCGGGCGCACCGGCAACGGCGGGCAAATGCAGAGGGCAAATATATCGCCCGGCCGCACCCGCCCACATGGGCACGACCGGGCTATCTGCCATCATTATGCCATAGGGGCCGCCGGGCCGCCTCCGGCACCGGCAGATCCGCCGTCTCTGCCGTTTGGCAGAGGCCCCAGCTTAGATCAGCTTGTGCGCGCGAGCGACCGCGAGGGCCGCGCCCCGCCCCTGACCCACCACGTTGAGTTTCTGGTAAATATGCTCCAGGTGCGACTTGACCGTGCCCGCGCCCAGCCCCATCCTGGCCGCAATCGCTTTCGTGCCCAGGCCGCCGGCCAGCAAGCGTAGCACATCCAGTTCGCGCGGGGTCAGCGGCTCCAGGGCAGGCGCGTCCGCCGGATCGGCCAACCGGCGTAACAGGCGGCTTGCGACGGCGGGCGGCAGCAAGGTCTCGCCGCGGGCGGCGGCGTGGATGACACGGGCCAGTTCGGGGCCGTCGGCTTGTTTCAACACGTAGCCTTGTGCGCCCGCCCGCAACGCGGCCAGCAACGTGGTATCCTGGTCATAGGTGGTCAATACCAGGGTCGCCGGGCCGGGATCGTCCGGGCGGCGGCGGGCGCGTAACTGCTCCAGCACGGTCACGCCGTCCATCTCGCCCAGTTGGAGATCCAGCAGCAACACGTCCGGGCGCAGGGCCGCGACCTCGGCCAGGGCCGCGCCGCCGTCGGCAGCCTCGGCGACCACCTCGATTTCGGGATCGACCGCCAGCAAGCGACGCACTCCGGCGCGGGCCAGCGGGTGATCGTCGGCCACCACGACGCGAATATGGGCAGTGGTGCGCGGCGGGACGGGTGGGGGAGGCACCACGGTGGGGGCGCTGCCGGGATAGGGCACCTGCACCTCCACGATAGTGCCCACACCCCGGCCCGCCGCCACCCGCAACTCCCCGCCCAGCAGGCGAGCGCGTTCTTGCATCCCCAGCAGGCCGTAGCCGGTCAGATCGAGTCCATAGCTGTCGCTGTCGCCGTCCTGTTCGCCGGCATATTGCCCACTCAGGGCCGGGGCATCGGGATCGCCCCCGGCGGCGCGCACGCGCCCGGCCAGCGGGTTGCGCCGGTCAAAGCCCTGGCCGTCGTCCTCGACCGTCAGGCAGACGATGCGGTCGCCCGCGTCGTATTCCAGGCGCAGCGTTACACTGGCCGCGGTGGCGTGGCGGCGCACATTGCTCAACGCTTCCTGGGCGATACGCAGCACCCCATCCTCCACGGCGGGCGGGAGAGCCACCGGAGTGCCGCTCACTGTGAACTGGTAGCGCAGCCCGGCCCGCTCGGCGATACGCGCGACTTCGGCGGCCAGCGCGGCAGGCAAGTCGCGATCCGTCAAGGCGGCGGGCCGCAAACCCAGGATAGTGCGTCGGGCTTCGTCGAGTCCGTAGTCCACCATCTCGCGGGCACGGGCCAACTCGCCCTCGGCTGCGCCCGCGTTCCCCACATGCAACGCCCCGCGCACCTGCTCGATCTGTGCCCCGATGCCCACCAGGCTCTGGATCAGGGTGTCATGCAGTTCGCGCGCCAACCGCTCACGTTCTGCCTGCACCGCCGTCTGGATTGGATCGTCCGGTACCGCGAGCCGCAGCGCGGCGTCCGCGTTCGCGCCCGGTCGCGCGGCAGTGACAGCCTCTTCATTGGGGAATGTCGTTGCGGTCATACAGGTCCTCTCGCCCCAGCCGGCGGCGAGCAGCCGGTCTGTGCTTGGTGTCGTGGGCTTCTCGGTTGCTAGAAGTATACCAAAATCGGATCGTTTTCGCTCAGGCGAGTGGTCAGTGGTCAATGATCAGTGGTCAGTAGATGGTACGCCAAGCATAACAGGAAGAGAGTTTGGCGTTTGGGCAAATTCTTCAACCAATCACCTACGGCTGATTACTGACCATTGATCACTGACCACTGACCACTCGCCGCGTTTGACGTGCGTGGTACAAATGTGCTATACTTGCCGCTTAGAAGCCCCCTGCCTGGGGGGCCGGCGGCTGGTTCACCTGGGAGGCTCACCAATCGACGCCGCGAATTTCCGCGACCGCATGCGCGCCATGGGCGTGCAACCCCTCACCCGCCCCGCCCCGCACGATACGGCGGAGGGGATGCCGTTCCCTGCCCCAGAGCTAGACGGCCTGCCCGACGGTGGCCCAGCGGCGACCGAGATCGGGACGCGCCCGCCGCTGGAGGACGCGCTGCCCGGCGCCTGGCACGACACACCCCACGGCCGCTGCTTCACCATCGAATACCGCTACCCGCTCGCCCATCAGCATGGCAGCGTGCCGCTGGCGCAGTTGCTGGATCTGCCCGACGAGACCCTCAGCTATCTCGGACGCAACGGCGCCTTCTCGGGGATCGACCGGCGCCAACTGCTCTTCTTCGATACCGAGACCACCGGCCTGGCCGGCGGCACCGGCACCTATGTCTTCCTGGCCGGTCTCGGCTTCTTCGACGGCGATAGCTTCGTCGTCCGCCAGCTATTTCTGCCCGACCTGCAATCGGAGCGCGCGCTGCTGCACGCCTTCAACGATCTGCTGGGCCGCAGCGCCTGCCTGGTCAGCTTCAACGGCCGCGCCTTCGACTGGCCGCTGATCGAGTCGCGCTTCACGCTCAGCCGCATGCGCCCGGTACAAGGCGCGCCCCTGCACCTCGACCTGCTGGCGCCCGCGCGGCGCGTCTGGAAGGACCGCCTGCCCTCATGCGCCCTGGGCGCGCTGGAAGCGCATGCGCTTCACTTCCGCCGCCGGGGCGATGTGCCCGGCTGGCTCATCCCGTCGCTCTATTTCCAATATCTGCGCGGCGGCGGAATCAATGCCCTGCTGCCGGTCTTCGAGCACAACCGGCTCGACGTGCTGTCGCTGCTGGCGCTGGCGGGCTATATGGGCCAGTTGATCCACATACCCGACGCGGCGAATCTGGAGAGCGCCGAGTGCTACGGCCTGGCCCGCCTGTATGAAGACCTGGACAACTACGAGGCCGCCGTGGGCTGCTATGAACGCGCCTTGAAGGGCGCCATTAGCCCGGCCCTGCGGGCACTCACCCTCCAGCGGCTGCCCATGGCGCACAAGAAGCTGAGCCGGCACCACGAGGCGCTGCGCATCTGGGAAGAATTGGTGGCCCGCGAGACCACGCTGGTCTTTCCCTACATCGAGCTTGCCAAACACTACGAGCACCACACCCGCGAGTACGGACACGCCGTGGCCCTGGTCAACCGCGCCCTCGCGCTCTGCCAGGACCCCTGGGTTCGCGCCACCCTGCCGCGCAACACGAGCGCCGACCTGGAGCGCCGCCGGGTCCGGCTCGAAGCGAAAATCGCCCGCGCCGCAGCGCGGCCCGTCCGCAAAAAGGCGCGGCCTGCGGATGCTGCGTCCGCGGGCAGCACACCCCAGGCTCCTCAGTAACGCCTACTCGTATTGCAGCGCGTTGACGATGCGCATCCGCGCCGCCTGGCGCGCCGGTAGCACACTTGCCAGTACAGCCATCAACAGCGCCACCGCTACCGCGCCCAGGATCCCGGCCAGCGGGAAACTGTAGGCGATCCCACTGCCGAAAGTCCCCGCCATCGCGGCAGTCAGCCCATAGCCCAGCGCCAGCCCGGCCAGGAATCCCAGCGCCGCGCCCAGCATACTCAGCAGCAGGGCTTCAGCGATGACCATCCGCCGGATCTGCGTCCGGGTCGCGCCGATGGCCCGCAAGACGCCGATCTCCCGCGTGCGCTCCAGCACATTGATCGCCAGGGTGTTGATCAGGCCGAGCAGCGAAGGAATAATCAGCACGGCCAGGACCACGTACAGGAACACGAAAACCTGATCAAAGATACTGCGTTGCTCTGCGCGCAAGTCGGCGCCCCAGTACATGGTGAACTGCGGGTAGCGCGCCAGCAGGCCGGTCAGCCCGGCCTTCACGGCGGCCCGGTCAGCTCCCGGCGCCAGATTCGCCATGACCATAACATCTTCCGTCCGGTGGAAATCCGCGGCCAGGTTCGCCTGCGAGATGTAGAGCGTGTTGATCTTCGCGCCCAGATAGTCCGTACCGATGCCGGCGATGCGGTACGATTGCACGCCTTCCGGCGTCTGCAACGCCAAGCTGTCGCCGAGTTTCAAGCCGCGGGTCGTGGCGAAGATCGGGTTGGCAATCGCCGTGCGCCCGGTGGCGAGGGTGCCGAATGCCGTGGCGTCGCCCTGGTCGAAAGTGAGCGCCGACACCTGCGGGTACGTCCGCGGGTCCACGCCCAAGACTTGTACGGCCGTGCCGTTCACCTGCCCGGCGGCATAACGCAAGCTCACCCAGGCGCCAATGCCCGGCACGGCGGCGAGATTCTGCTCGAATCCAGCGCCCGCGCCGACATCCGACCCCCATATGCTAAGGGAGGGGGGCACCATGAGGACATCCGCGGCGAGGCTGCGGTCGAGATAGCGCAAGAACGTTGTCGAGATCGACGCCATGACCCCGTTCAGGGATATGATAATCGCCAGCGCGATCATCAAGGCCGACGCCGTGACGGCGGCCCGCCCCGGCTGGCGCTGCATGTTCCCGGCGGCCAGCGGGCCTTCCCCGGCAAACACAAAGCGTAACGCCGACTCCCCCAGCCGGGCAATCGGCTGGACGAACACGGGCGCCACTAGCACCAGGCCCAGCAGAAACAGCAGCGCCGCCCCGGCACCGATGTTCGCGGTCCCCACCGCCATGCCCAGCACGGCCAGGACCAGCAAGCCGCCGCCGATGAGCGCGCCCCGGCTCACCCGCTGCTGGACAATCGCCTCCGGTTGGGGTTTGAGCGCCGCCAGCACGGATACGCGGCTGGCGCCCAGGGCCGGGATGATCCCCGCCGCCAGGGTCACGCCAATGCCCAGGCCCACGGCCAGCAGCAGCGCCACGGGGGTAATAACCACAGCGTCCGTCCGCACACGAATAAACTGCGCCAGAAACACGGCCATGACATTGTTCAGGCCCACGGCAAACCCATAGCCCAGCAACAGGCCGGCGGCGGTTCCTACCACTCCCTGGAACAGCGACTCGGTCAGAATCAAGGTCATGATATTGCGCCGGGTTGCACCCACGGCGCGCAGCATGCCGATGTCGTGCCGCCGCTCGACGACGATGGTGCGGAAGGTGTTGAAGATCAGGAAGCCGCCCATGAACAGGGTCAGAATCCCGAAGAAGTTCACCGCGACCAGGCCGATCTGGATGTTGGCGAACGCGTCGCTTTCCAGCGCAATCGTCCCGACGTTATAGCCTGGCCCCAACCGGCTTGCCAGGACCGCTTTGGCGGTATCCCGGTCGATCCCCGCGCCTAGCGCCGCATCGACTGTGTTGATCCGCCCAGGGAGGGCGAACAGGCGCTGCATGGTCGCCAGCGGAATGATAACCTGGTCGCCCGCGCTGGGGCCGAGCAACCCCACCACCCGTAATTCGGTGAGACCCTGCGGAGTGGGCAGCTTCAGGCTACCGCCCGGCTGGAGCCGCTGGGTCTGGGCGAGCGGCTGCGAGACCACCGCGGCGGTATCGTCGCCGGTTTGCAAGAAACGGCCTTCGGACAGGGCATAGTGGCCCACGCGCTCGGCTTGCACCGGGTCCACGCCGATCAGGGTCAATTGTCCCGCGGCCCCGCCCGCGCCGATATTCAGCTCCCGCCGCAAGGACGGCGCTGCGGCGACGACACCCGGCACGGTCAGCGCCGTGTTGGCCGCATCCGCGCCAAAGGTCTCGCCGGTGGCGCTGCTGATCGTCACATCGCCCTGCCCCGACGCCCCAAGCAAACTGCTTTGTATCGCCGTCGTCAACGTGGGCAGCAGGACATTGACGCCGAAAATCACAGCCACGCCAAAAACCACGGCCAGCGTAGTCAATAGCGTGCGCAACTTGCGGCCCAGCAGATAGCGAACCGGCAACGTCACGAGCGTATTCACGAGTATGCTCCACTCCCAGAGGCTGGCCTCGCGCCTCACGACGGCGCGGGCCGCTACTTGTTGCTGACGGTTTCCATCTTCAGCATAGCGTCTTCCACCGCAGGCATCGATGTTAGGCGGGTGTCGTCGACCATCGTACCGTCTTTCAGGAAGATAATGCGGTCGGCATAGGCCGCCATCCGGGCGTCGTGCGTCACCATAACCACCGTGCGGCCCCACTCGTCCACGGTCTGGCGCAGGAGGTGCAGCATCTCGTCGGCGGCCCGCGAGTCCAGGTTGCCGGTCGGCTCATCGGCCAGGATCAGCACCGGCTCGGTGACGAGGGCGCGGGCCAGGGCCACGCGCTGCTGCTGGCCGCCCGAAAGCTGGTCAGGCCGGTTGCCCAGCCGATCGGCCAGGCCCAGCCGGGTCAACCACTCGGTAGCGCGCACGCCCGAATCTTTAGGCCGAGCGCCGAGGGCCAGGGGCAACATGACATTTTCCAGCGCCGAAAGCACTGGGATCAGGTTGAAGAACTGGAACACGAAGCCGATCTTCTCCCGCCGGGTGATGGTCAGCGCCGTATCGTTGAGAGTCGAGAGGTCTACGCCGTCGAGCAGCACGCGGCCCTCGGTCGGCGTGTCCAACCCTCCCAGCAAATGCAGTAGCGTCGATTTGCCGCACCCGCTCGGCCCCATGATCGCCACCAACTCCTGTGCATTGATGCGCAGGTTGATTTGACTGAGCGCGGTAACAGCCGCGCTCCCGCTGCCGTAGATTTTGGTCAGCCGTTCGGTTTGCAAGAGAGCCATCAGAAATTCTCCTGTAAATATCTAGACCAGAAGCCCGTCTATTTGCTTGGGGTATCTTTGTCAGGGGACACTTTGCGGGGGCGCCCGCGCTGGCGCGGCGCCGGCAACGGCATCGGCTGGGCGCGAATATCGTCCAGCCGGCTTTCCACCATGTCGAGCCAGCGTAGCTCGGCTTCGGTATGCATGATCGCGCTGTCCAGCATCAGGATCTGCGCCAGTTCCTGCGCCGGGTTCGCGGCGTTGCGGCGGGTGGTCAGGTCGTGCAACTCCTGGAATAGCTCACGGCGCTGCACATGCAGCACCAGATGCGGGCGCTCGGCTCGCGTCACAATCGCCAGCATCAGCTTCAAGTAAAACTCGTCGCGGAGGCGGTAGTCCCGCGGCACCGCCGAATGCCACCAGCGCAGGAGCGCCGCGTGTCCCTCGTCGGTCAGCGCCCAGACCCGTTTATCGGGGCCGCTGCCCTTTTCCACACTTTCTTCGAAGACCAGGCCATCACGCGACAGCCGGTCGAGGCTGCTGTAGATCTGGCCCGAATTCAGCTCCCAGTGGCCGCCGACGGCGGCCTCGAAGAGATCGTGCAGTTCATAACCGTGCCGCGATTGCTGCGACAGCAGGGCCAGCAGCGCATGTTGCACGGGACCGCGCTCGATTTTGCTTCGGGTCAGCGTTGAAGTCATAAATACCTACTTACTATCTAGATTTATGATAAAATATACACCTGGTATCTAGTTTCGTCAATAGGACTTTTGGCGGATCTTCGCCAACCCAATGGCAGCTTGGCGACGCTGGTCGCAGGGCTGTTGAGTTAGCGATCCCTGGATTGGGGCAATTTGCCGGTCTGTGATATAATAGATGGTGCGAAAAAACAACCCTGATCCAAACACTCAGCAATATGCCTGCGGCACCGCTACGCGAACAGCACGCAACACTCAGGACTTCGCTATGACGACCTGGCAAGAAGAATTACGGGGCAGCATCCGTGACGCGGCCGGCCTGCGCCGGGCCGTGGGCGCGGGCCAGCCTGCGCGGGAGATCGAAGCCGTGCTGGCCGAGTACAAGATGGCGATCCCGCCCTACTATCTGGGCCTGATCGACTGGGACGACCCGAACGACCCGATCCGCCTGCAAGCCGTGGCCGCGCCGAACGAACTCGTGACCATCCCGGAGGAACGCCACGACCCGATCGCTGACCAGCGCTGGTCGCCGGTCCACCGGTTGACCCACCGCTACCCGGACCGCGTGCTGATCTATCCCACATACCTGTGCTCGATGTACTGTCGCTTCTGCTTTCGCAAGGAACGGCTAAACGAGGACGAGGCGGGCTTTCCGCATGACGGACTGGCGCCCGCTCTGGAGTACGTGGCAAGCCACCCGGAGATCCGCGAGGTCATCCTGACTGGCGGCGATCCGTTCGTGCTGGCCGACGATAAGCTGGGCGGGCTGTTGCGGCGCATCGCCGATATTCCGCACGTCGAGGGTATCCGCATCCACACCCGCGTGCCGGTCACGCTGCCCATGCGCGTGACGCCCGGCCTGGCGGCGGCGCTGGACATCTCCAAGATGCTCTGGGTGGTGACCCATTTCAACCACCCGCGCGAACTGACGCCGCAGGCTATCGCCGCCTGCCACGCGCTGCACCGGGCGGGGGCGCGCGTGCTCAACCAGAACGTGCTGCTCAAGGGCGTCAACGACAGCGCCGAGATCCTGGCCGAACTCTACCGGGGACTGGTCTACCGGGCGGGCGTGAAGCCGTATTACCTGCATCACTGCGATATGACCCTGGGCGTGGGCCGCTTCCGCACGACTATCGAGCACGGCCAGGCAATCATGAAGCAGTTACGCGGCCATATTTCGGGCCTCTGCCTGCCGACTTATGTGCTCGACATCCCCGGCGGCGCAGGCAAGTCGCCGTTAGGCCCCAATTATATCCAGGGCCGCGAGGGTGATGTCTGGCAGATCGAGTCCTACACAGGCACCGTCCACGAATATCGAGATACCGGCTCGTGAGCACCCGGCCCACCTGGCAGCGCCTGCGCGAGCAACCGGAGTTGCTGCCCCGCTACCTGATGCGCGAGCGCGTGATCCGCGCCATCCGCGAGTTCTTCTACGCGCAGGACTTCCACGAGGTGGAGACGCCGCTGCTGGTGCCCGTGCCGAGCATGGAGCCGTACCTGGAGGTATTCGAGACCGAGTTCGAGGATGTCCGCGGCAGACGGCAGCGCGCGTTCCTGACCAACTCGCCCGAATATGCGATGAAGCGGTTGCTGGTGGCCGGGTTGCCGCGCATCTTCCAGATCTGCAAAGCCTTCCGCAACCGCGAGGATACCGGGCGCAAGCGCAACCCGGAGTTCACCATGCTGGAGTGGTACCGCGCCCACGCCGACTACACAGCGATCATGGCCGACTGCGAGGGGCTGCTAGCGCATCTCTATGCCGCCACCCGGCCCGCGCCTCCGGCGCCTGGTGCGCGGTTGCTGTTGCGCTATCAGGGCATGGATGTTGATCTAACACCCCCCTGGGAGCGAATCAGCATGCGTGAAGCCTTCGCCGGCTATGCCGCGCTTGACCTAGACCCGGTGGGGGAGTTGCCCGCGTTACGCGCCGCGATAGAGGCGCACGGCTATACGATCGGCGACTCGCCCTGGGACGAATTGCTCACCCAGTTGTTCGCCAACGAAGTCGAACCCCATCTCGGCCGCACCCGGCCGGTGATCCTGTACGACTATCCGCTGGCGATGGCCGGGCTGGCCCGGCGGGCGCGCGATCCCCGCTATGCCGAGCGGTTCGAGTTTTATATCGCCGGGCTGGAGCTAGGCAACGCCTTCTCCGAGTTGAACGACCCGCAGGAGCAGGCCGCCCGGCTGCGCGCCGATCAGGCCGAGCGGCGGCGCCTGGGCAAGAAACAGTTCGCCATCGACGACGATTTCCTGGCCGCGTTGCACGCCGGGATGCCGCCCGCGGGTGGCATCGCCGTGGGCGTGGACCGCTTGATTATGTTGTTCGCCGACGTGGCGTCAATCCACGATACACTATGGATGCCGGGGCGCGAGTTGTTTGGCCCGGCTACTTTGGAGGATTAATACTATGGCACGTATTCCCGCCGATCAGTTTCGCCGCGGGCTGACTGTGGTTTTCAACGATCAGCCCCATCAGATGACCGACGTCGAGTTCGTCAACCCCGGCAAAGGCTCGTCGTTCTACCGCACGACGTTGAAGAACCTCAAGACCGGGCGCGTGGTCGACTTCACGTTTAAGTCGAACGAAGCGCTGGAGGACTACGAGGTCTACACCCACGACATGCAATACCTCTATAACGACGGCAACGACTTTCACTTCATGCGCCAGGATACGCTGGATCAGTACGCGGTGCCGCGCGATGTCCTGGGCGTGGCCGCAGACTTCCTGACGGAAGGTGAAGTCTACCAGATCGTCATGCACGGAGAAGAGGCGCTGGGCATTCGCCCGCCCAAGCGCGTGGTGCTGACCGTGAGCGAAGCCGACCCTGTCGTGCGCGGGTCCACCGTGTCGGGCGTGAACAAGAGCGTGGTGCTGGATAACGGCGTCTCGGTATCGGTGCCGGGGTTCATTAAAGAGGGCGACAAGATCGCCGTGAACCCGGAAAACGGCGAGTACATCGAGCGCGTCTAGCGGGCGGCCCACCACACGGCGGGGGCCGCCTCTGCGCGCCACCCGCCGCACCTACCGGCCCCGCGTCAGGACAGCATGGAGAAAATGGCGCTTTCCAGTTCGTCGAGGTCGTAGGGTTTCTCGATGAAGCGGGAACCGCCGGCCGCTTCAATCGTGGCAAGATCCGCCGGGGCGCGCGACCCCGACATTACGATCACCGGCACCTGGGCCAGCGTCGCGTCGGCACGCAGCTCTTGCAAAACCTGCAAGCCGCCATGGGGAGGGATGTGCAGATCCAGCAGCACGAGATTCGGGCGGCAATCTCGGGCCTGGGCCATGGCAGTCAAGCCGTCGGGCGCTTCGCGTAACTCACAGGGGAGCAGTTCGGAGACGAACTCCCGAATCAGCATGCGCTGATCCGCGCTATCTTCGACCACCAGTAGAACCGGATTGTGATCATTAGGCACTGTGGTCATGGTATTAGCCTCGGCGACCCTTAGGAGATGGCTTGCTGGTAACATGCAGTGGGCCTCGCATCCAATAATCAAATTAAGCTGGATTCGTGGCCGGGCGCCCGATTCGCGCGGCAGGGGTAGAAACGCAGAAGCGGCATGGGCATTTGTGCCGGGCGGAAACGAGTACAGAGGATGGACCCAACCCGAGGCACTTTGCACTGCTTCGGAAACATTATACACTAACCGCATACAGAGTCAAGGGCATCAGCAGGCATCCGGGTAAGTTTTACGCAAGGTGTAACGGCGGATCCCCGGCTCCAGAATAGGCGCGGCGCTCACACGCCGGGCATGGGGAGAATCGATGGAACACGGCGGATGGCGGTCGTACATCCGGTACGACGAACAACAGGACAAACCGGCAATCAGCATGGCCCTGCTACGCCGCGTGGGCGGGTACGCCGCGCCCTATCGCGGGCGGATCGTGATTATGCTGGCAACCATCATCGGGATTACGGTGCTGTCGCTGGTGCCCCCGCTGCTCTTTCGCGACCTGATCGATCACGCGCTGCCCGAGCGCGACGCGGCCCGGCTCAACTGGCTGGCCCTGGGCATGATCGTGGTGCCGCTGCTGAACGGCGGCCTGGGGGTGGTGCAGCGCTGGCTGGCCGCCCAGATCGGCGAGGGCGTCATCAGCGACCTGCGGATAAGTCTGTTCGCACATCTGCAACGGATGTCGCTGCGCTTTTTCACGAACACGCGCACGGGCGAGTTGATGTCGCGCCTGAACAACGA
>JAICKM010000701.1 GCA_025927935.1 Chloroflexia bacterium
AGCGTGCCGGGCGGGCCGGTCCCCGTTACGTTGAGCGACCTCAACGGGCGGGTCATCTATAGCGACACGCTGCCGCTGTCGCCGTTCGGCAGCTTTGCCGGGCAATACACTTTGCCCGATTACGCGCCGCTCGGCACCTACTACTTGAACTGCAAGTGCGATGTGCGCTATGGCGGGTCGGGCGTCACGCTGGACGTGCAAGAGTACCGCAAGCCTGAATATCTCGTCGGCGTGACCACCGATAAGCCGAGCTACATCAACGGTGAGCAGATCAAGGCGACGGCGAGCGCCGATTATTTCTTCGGCGGGCCGGTCGCGGGCGCGAAAGTCACCACGCGCGTGCTGACCGAGGACTACTACTTCACCTGGACCGACCCCAACGGCGGCGGCTGGTACGACTTCCAGGACCCGCAGCCACTCACAGACCGCCGCGACAGCTTCCACGGCGAAAAACGCAGCGAGAGCCAGGCCACCAGCGACTCCGCGGGCAAGGTGCAACTCAGCCTGCCCGCCGATGTCGGCAACGACCCGCTCAGCCAGGTGCAGACTATCGAAGCCGCCGTGCAGGACAGCGCCAATCAGGAGATCAGCAGCAACACCCAGGTCATCATCCACAAAGGCCAGTACTACATCGGCCTGCGCCCGACCAGCTATCTTGACACGGCGGGCCAGCCGATGACCATCGACGTGCAGACGGTCGGCGCCAGTGGCGAGCGCAAAGGCCAGACGGCCGTCACGGTGCAGTTCTTCCGCCGCGTGTGGGAGCAAACCACCGAGAAAGACGAAACCGGTCTGGACCGGCCCACCTGGAAGCCGAAGGATACCCTGCTCGGCGAACAGCCCGTGACCACGGACGCGCAGGGCCACACGCAGGTCAGCTTCACGCCGAAGGAAGCGGGCCAGTACCGCATCGCCGCGCAAAGCCGCGACGCCGCGGGCAACACGATCACCAGCGCGACCTACGGCTATGCGACGGACTCAACCCCCGGCGCGGCGCCGGTGCCCTGGCAGCAAAAGAACAACAACGTCGTCACCCTGGTCGCCGACAAGAGCAGCTACGCGCCCGGCGACACGGCGCACATCCTGGTCACGTCGCCGTTCACCCAGGCCACCGGCCTGCTGACCATCGAGCGCGGCCATATCCTGAGCCGGCGGATCGTCGATCTGCGCGGCCCGGCCCCGGTGATCGACGTGCCGATCACCGGCGACTACCTGCCCAACGTCTACCTGGGCCTGAGCATGGTCGCCCCGGCGGGTAGCGCCGGGCCGATGCCCGACTTCCGCCAGGGCTACCTGGCCCTGCCGGTCTCGCCCGCCGCCAAGCAACTCGCCGTGACGATCACGCCGAGCAGCACCGAGGCCCACCCGCGCGACACCATCACCTACACCGTGAGCGTGCGCGATGCGGCGGGCCGCCCCGCCGCCGCCGAACTCTCGCTGGCTCTGGTGGACAAAGCGATCTTCTCGCTGGCCGATGACCAGACGCCCGCCCTGATGGACAGCTTCTACGGCGTGCGCCCGCTCGACTTCAGCACGGCCAGCAGCCTGCTGGTCCTCGGCGACCAGGTGGCGACGGCGCGCGCCACGGGCGGCAAGGGCGGCGGGGGCGGCGGCGCGGGCAACTTCGTGCGCAGCCAGTTCAGCGACACTGCCTACTGGAAAGCCCAGGTGACGACGGACGCCAACGGCCAGGCTGTCGTCAGCATCCCCCTGCCCGATAACCTGACCACCTGGCGCCTCACCGCTCTGGCCGTGACCCGCGACACGCAGGTCGGCCAGGCGACCAACGAGATCGTCGCCACCAAGCCGCTGCTGCTGCGGCCCCGCGTGCCCCGCTTCCTGATGAGTGGCGACCACGTCGCGCCCGCCGTGATCATCGAGAACCGCAGCGGCTGCCCTTTCGACGCCGATGTGAGCCTGACCCTGGCCGGCGCCGATTTCGCCAAGGACGGCCCCGCCGCCACCCAGCGTGTCCGCCTGGACGGCGAGAAGGTGGTCTCCTGGCAGATCACCGCCGGGCAAAGCCCCACGGCGACGCTCAGCTTCAGCGTGGGCGGCGGCACCTGCAACGGCCAGGCGGTCAGCGGCGACTCGCTGCAAGTCCAACTGCCGGTCAAGCCGCTGCTCACCACCGAGGACGTTGCCACCAGCGGCGAAGTCGAGAAGAACGGCACGGCCACCGAGCATGTCTTCCTGCCGCACGGCGTCGATACGAGCCAGGGCGAAGTGACGCTGCAAGTCGCCCCTTCCCTGGCCGCGGGGGCGGCGCTGGCCGTCGATTATGTCAAGGACGAGAGCTTTGACAGCACCGAGCAAATCGTCAGCCGCTTCCTGCCGCTGCTGCGGCTCAGCAAAGCCTACGCGAGCGCCAACCTGACCACGCCCTACAGCGCCGAGGTGCCGGGCCTGGTCAACCGGGCCGTCGCCGCGCTCTATCGCGGCCAGCACTACGACGGCGGCTGGGGCTGGTACGCCGAGTCGGCCAGCGATCCGTACCTGACGGCGTATGCGCTCGAAGGACTGGCCGCCGCCCAGGCCGCGGGCTATGACGTGAGCCAACTGGTGCTCGACAACGGCGCCAATTACCTGGACGGCTGGCTTAACGCGGAACCGGGCGACGCCCGCGATTCCAATCTGCGCCTGGACACCCGCGCCTACGCGCTCTACGTGCTGGCTGCCACCGGCCACACCAACCTGGCCCGCGCCCGCGCGCTGGCCGTGCGCGAGAATAGCCTGGCCCTCTATGGCCGCGCCTATCTGGCCCTCACCTTCCAGCGCCTCGGCGCACCCGAAGACGCCAATCGCCTGCTCACCAACCTGGCCGGCGCCGCCAAACAGACGACGACCACCGCCCACTGGGAAGAAAGCGCGGCGCGCACCCCGTCCGCCTATCTCGACATGGACACCGACGCGCGCACAACGGCCCTGGTGCTGCAAGCGCTCCTGGCCCGCGACAAGAACGACCCGCTCGTCCCGAAGGGTGTGCGCTGGCTGATGGAGAACCGCCGCGCGGGCCACTGGCTCAGCACCCAGGAGACAGCCGCCGTGCTCAGCACCCTCGCGGCCTACATGACGACCTCCGGCGAACTGGACGGGAGCGGCGCCTGGAGCGTCACGATCAACGGCCAGGCGTGGAGCGCGCCCGCCGGTAAAGACGGCCAGACCGAGTTGCGGAAGGCTATCGGCGATCTGCTGATCAACCAGGACAACACGATCACCATCACCCGCCAGGACACCACGGGGCGGCTGTACTACAATATGAATCTGCGCTATACCCGCGGGGGGGCGCAAGTGACCGCGCGCAACGAAGGCTTGAGCATCCTGCGGGAATATGTGCGACCGGGAGCCGGCGACGGCCAGGGGAGCGATCCCGGCGCCCCGTTGAGCAGCGTGGCCGTGGGCGACCTGGTGGAAGTCAGGCTGACGATCATCGCCCCGACGGACGCTTACTACCTGATGGCCGAAGACCCGCTGCCCGCCGGGCTGGAGGCCGTCAACGGCACGCTGCGCACGACCGGCCTCACGGAGCGGCTAGCCACCCGCCCGGTGGCGACCGGCAAAGACGGCCAACCGCAGCAGGCGGAAACCGCGTCCTTCTTCGACAACGTCGAGATGCGCGACGACCGCACGCTGCTCTTCGCGTCCTATCTGCCCGCCGGGGTCTACGAGTATCGCTACCTGGCGCGGGCCGCCACGCCCGGCGACTACGCGGTCCTACCCGCCAGCGCCCGCCTGACCTATCTGCCCGACGTGTGGGGCCGCAGCGACAGCGGCCACCTG
>JAICKM010000901.1 GCA_025927935.1 Chloroflexia bacterium
CGCCTCAAGCAGGTGGTGGACGCGGCACGCGCCTCCCATACGGCGGGCGACCGGCGGCTGTTCTACCTGCTCGACGAGATCTTGCAGGGCACCAACACCGCCGAGCGGCAGATCGCCGCGCGCCGCATCATCCTCTACCTGGTGGGCCAGGGCGCGCTCGGCGCCGTCTCGACGCACGACCTGACCCTTTCCGATGTGCCCGAAGTGGCCGCCGCCGCCCAGCCGATCCACTTTGTCGAGACCGTCCATAGCGACGGCGCCGGCCCGGCCATGACCTTCGACTACAAGATCCGCCCCGGCATCGCCACCTCGACCAACGCCCTGCGCCTGATGGAGATCGTCGGCCTACACCTGACCGGGGAACCCACCTCCCCCCCGGAATAGCATTGTATTCACGGCCAATATCTGCTAAGATCCGCGTTAACTAAACAGCACAGCTTCGCGCGACGGCGCGCAACCAGGGAGAAGATGCGATGTGGCAAACTTATCACCAACCGGCGTCACTGGAGGAGACTCTGCGCCTGTTGCAAGAATACGCCGGGCAGGCCCGCGTGGTGGCGGGCGGTACCGACCTGATCGTGGAAGTCGAGCGCGGCATCCGGCCCACAGCGACGGTCATCGACATCAGCCGGCTGCCCGATCTGAAATATGTGCGCGCCCAACAGGGGCAGATCCGCCTGGGCGCGCTGGCGACGCATAACGACGTGCTGGCGTCGGACGCCTGCGCGGCGGGCGCCCTGCCGCTGGCCCAGGCGTGCCTCGAAGTGGGCGCACCGCAGATCCGCACCCGTGGCACCGTGGCCGGGAACGTGATCACCGGCTCCCCGGCCAACGACACGATCACCCCGCTGATGGCGCTCAACGCCGAAGTGGTGCTGATTAGCCGGGCGGGCGAACGCGTGGTGCCGCTGGCCGAGTTCTACACCGGCGTGCGGCGCACGGTGCTGCAACCGCAGGAGCTGGTGCGCGAGATCCGCTTCCCGGCCCTGCGCGCCGATCAGCGAGGCTTGTTCACCAAGCTGGGCCTGCGTCGCGCGCAGGCCATCGCCGTGATCAACGTGGCCTTCGTCGTCACGCTGGACGGCGACACGGTACGCGAGGCCCGCATCACGATGGGCTGCCTCGCGCCGACCATCGTCCATGCCCGGCAGGCCGAGGTATTCCTGGCGGGCAAGCCGCTCACCCCGGACGTGTGCGCCGAGGCCGGGCGCCTGGCTTGCGCCGACGTGCGGCCCATCGGCGACCTGCGCGGCTCCGCGAGCTACCGCCTGGCGACCCTGGCCGCCCTGGTCGCGGAGGGGTTGGGCCGCATCGCGGCGGGCACGCAGGCGCAGGGCTTCCCGGCACGGCGCATCCTGCTCGACACAGGCCGGCCCGCCGCCCGCACAGGCGAACCGTTCGCGGGGACCATCGAGACGACGATCAACGGGCGGCACTACAGCCTGCCGGATACCCAGGACAAGACCCTACTCAATGCCCTGCGCCAGGATGCCGGGCTGACCGGCAGCAAGGAAGGCTGCGCCGAGGGCGAGTGCGGCGCCTGCACCGTCTGGATCGACGGCCAGGCCGCCATGTCCTGCCTGGTGCCCGCCCCGCAGGCGCACAATGCCCGCATCACCACCATCGAGGGGCTGGCGCAGGACGACACGCTCCATCCCTTGCAGCAGGCGTTCATCGACCACGCCGCCGTGCAGTGCGGCTACTGCATCCCTGGCATGATCATGGCCGGGGCCAAGCTGCTGGAGGAACAACCCGACCCGGATCTGGACCAGGTCCAGGTCGCCATCAGCGGCAATCTCTGCCGCTGTACCGGCTACCGTAAGATCCTGGACGCCATGTTGAGTGTGAAGGCGGAGGCAATATGAGCGAACTCATTGGCGCCTCGGTCAAGCGGATCGATGCGCGCGGGAAAGTCACCGGCGCAACAGCCTACCCGGCGGACCTGATCAAACCCGATATGCTGCACCTGAAAATCGTCTTCGCCGGGCGGCCCCACGCGCGCATTCTGGGCATCGATGCCGGCGCGGCCATGGCGCACCCCGGCGTGGTGGCCGTGCTGACCGCGGCCGATGTGCCCTACAACCACTACGGCCTGATCGACGCCGACCAGCCCGCGCTCTGCGGCGACGTGGTGCGCTATGTCGGCGACCGGGTGGCGCTGGTGGTGGCCGAGTCCGCGGAGGCCGCGACGGTGGCCGCCACGCTAGTCAAGGTCGATTACGAAGATCTGCCGGTGGTCTGCCACGCCCGCGCGGCGATGGCGCCCGATGCGCCGCTGGTCCACGCGAAGCACGGCAGCAACGTGCTGGACCATGTCAAGATCCGCAAGGGCGACGCGGCACGGGTGATGGCCGAGGCCGACGTGGTGCTGGAAGGCGAGTACAGCACGTCCTGGCAGGAGCATGCCTACTTGCAGCCGGAAGCAGGCATCGCCTATATCGACAAGTACGGCAAACTGGTGATCGAGACGGCCGGCCAGTGGCTGCACGAGGACCGCCGCCAGATCGCGGCCATGCTCGAACTGCCGGAAGATGAGGTGATCATGCGCTACGCGGCCATCGGCGGAGCGTTCGGCGGGCGCGAGGATCTGTCGATCCAGCACCTGCTGGCCCTGGCGACGTGGAAGCTGCGCCGCCCCACGGCCATGATCTGGAGCCGTGA
>JAICKM010000191.1 GCA_025927935.1 Chloroflexia bacterium
AGATGTTGGGTGTGCCGCGTTCGGGGGCGGGCCGGGTCATGCCAGTACCACGTGGGCCAGCCGGCTGTAGACCGCCCCGGCGGGGCGCATATCACTGCGCATTACGCTCACACCGGTTACGTCAAAGAGGACCGGGGCTAGACCGGGCAGGGCCTGCACCGCGGCGCCGATTTCCGCCCGCTCGGTGGGCGTGCAGCGGTCGCGCACGCGGGCCAGGGTCAGGTGGGGATCAAAGCGGCGGTCGAGCGTGAAGCCTGCGCCGCGCAACTGGGTGGCGATCCCTTCGCGCAAGGCGGTGAGCGCGGCCATTGCGTCGGGCGCACCCTCCACGCCCGCCCAGATGACGCGCGGGGCGCGGGCATTGGGAAACATGCCCAGGCCCTCGGCGCGTAACTGGAACGGGCCGGTCCCCGCCGCGCCCTGCTGCACCGCGCTCGCCAGCGCGGGCACCTGCCCGGCCGGGATCTCGCCGATAAAGGCCAGGGTCAGGTGGAGGCCGGCGGGCGCCGAGAGCCGTAACGGCAGCGCCCGCGCGGCCAGTTGCTGCTGCACCGCCGTCAGCGCCGTGATGACGGGCGGCGGCAATTCGATGGCGACAAAGACACGCACCACCCCGGCAGTCGGGTTCTGACTCATGGCCCTATTCTACTATGTTTTACACGATTTGTCCGCGGCGCGGCGGGCCGGTTTCAAACCGGCCCCTACACCGCCAGTGCCGAGAGGCGGCGAGCCGGTTTGAAACCGGCCTTTACAGAGCAGCATCCCAGTAGCGACCGCCTAGCGCCACCAGATTCCGCTTTGCAGCAAATCGCCGCCGAGCAGGCCAAGCTGGATCTCGTAGGGTGTGCCGGCGTTTTCCGGGTGATATTCGAAGCGGTTGCGCTCGAAGTATTGCACGGTATATGTTGTGTTCGTGCGCGGATCCAACTCCCGCACCTCCTCGGACAGCGGGTAGCCGTAGACGGCCAGCCCGCCGGTGCGCAGCCAGTATTCCAGGAACTTGCCGCCCAGCGAGTGGTGGGTCTCCGGGAAGTAGTGACGGTCCGGCGCATCAGGGAACGGTTGGGCTTCCGGATAGGCATGCGTGAGGGTCTCGGCGCCCAGCCGGCGCAGCAGCACGTCAAAGGGAGGCGCGTTCTCCGGGTGATACTCGAAGACGGCCCGCTCGAAGATCTGCGTGCGGTAGCCGCGGATCAGGGTCGGTTGGGTCAGCGGATAGCCGAACTGGGGCAGGCCGCCCTTGCTTGCCCAGTAGGTCTGGAACTCAGGCGCGATGGCCTGGCCCGTGGCCGGGAAATAGTAGCCGTTCTGCGTCAGCGCCTGGCCTTCGATGCGGCTTTCCGGCAGGCCGCCCGGGCGGGCCAGCGCCTCGTAGGCGCGGTAGGCCAGTTTATGCACCGTCACATCGCCCGACGGGGCGTAGCCGCTGGACGTTTCGGCCAGGCGCACGAGGCCGAAATTGACGGCGGGCCGCGGCGCGGGGAAGTCTTCGTACTTGAACCAGAAGATGGTATGCACGTCCTGGCGCAACTGCGGGTCGTCGAGCACGGTGCGATACACGGCGGTCAGGAAATCGGCTTGCTTGACCTCCTCGTCTGACGGCGGCGCATTGGCCGGGGCCGGTTTGGCCTCCATGCCGATTTCCGTCACCCAGATCTGGCTGCGGAAGTCGCCGCGGTCGCGCAGCTTCTGAGCCATCACACGCACCAGTTGCTGGAACTTGCCGGCATCCACCCAGTAGGGATGCAGGCCCACCCCGTCCCACGGCACCACATTCCAACCGGGCCGGGCGGCGTCGCCGCTGGCCTGGTACGCCTGCACGGCGGGCGCGACATAAAGCTGGTAGAGCCAATCGAGTTCATCGTGACTGTTGTCGTTGGGCGGCGGCCCCAGCAGCATGCCGCCGATCAGCACCTGGGCGGCGGGCGCCACCGTCTTGATATTGCGGTAGGTCATCGTCAGCAGGGTGGCGTAGCGCTCCGGCTTGATCTCGGCGGTGTGCAGGTTGGACGAGTTCCATAGCTCGTAGTTGATGTTCGGCTCGTTGACCACCTCATAGGCGCTGATGGCGGGGCCGTAGCGCTGGGCGATCTGCTGGGCGCGCCAGCGGAACACGCGAATGTAGTGGTTGCTACCGTCGTCCTGGTCGGCGGGATCGTTGAAGCGCGCCGGGTCCACCGCGCCGCCCTCATAGCTGACGATCCCGGCGTTGAGCAGGCCCAGCACTTTGAGCCCATGGCGCGGGGCGATCTCGTTGATGAAGAGATCGTAGCGATCCCAGTTGATCTCGCCGTCGGCAAAGAACTCCATGCGCACCCACTTGACGCCCATCTCCTGGAGTTCGGCGGCCTGGCGTTCCAGCGCCACGCGGTTCGGCGCATTCGGGAAGGTCTGCGGGTCGCTGTTGTATTCATAGTAAGGGTCGCGAGCGACCATGCCGAATAGGTCGCCCTGATCGGCATCGATGGCGGCGGCGGGCGCGGCCTGGGTGGCTGTGGGGCGCGGCACGGCGGTCAGCAACAAGCTCAGGGCGGCGCCCGCCCAGAGTATGCGCCAGAGATGGGTTCGCAAGTTCGGGTCCTTTCCAACAGGGGAATCGCAATATGGCACAACATCAATATGACGAATGGCCTGACGGTAGGTTGCATTATCTCCCGCGGCAAGCGTGGATTGGCCTGGATATTTCTGGTGTATAATGGAGCCACCCGGCCCGCCCGGCGTGCCTGCCGAAGTGGTCCCAGCCCGGTCCATCGTTGCCTTACGAGGAGGTCCATGGCCGACACGATTCCCCAACCCCCATCCGCAGAGAAAACGGCCCCGGCGACTCCTGCCCGGCGGCGCATTGTGCTCGCCCCACCGGTCCAGACTGTCACGCCCGAACCCGCATCTCCGGCTCCCGCGCCAGCCGCCGTCGCGCCGGAACCTGCGCCGCCCGCCCCGGCTGCCGGCGTCCTGAAGATGCCGAGCGAAGAACCACCCCGGCCCGCGCCTGTTGCGCGCATATGGACCACGCGCGGGCGCTGGCTCGGCCCGGCAGCCTGGCTGCCGGCCCTGGCCGGAACGCTGGCTCTGGCGGCGGAGACGACGCGAACCGCGGGCGAGATCGCGATCGTCCTGGCCGGTATCCTGGCAGTAGTCGCCTGGGGCGGGGAGCGGACGGTCCCCGCGTTTGCTCCACGACTCTCCACAGGCCGGGGGCGGGTACTAGATCGCCGCCGTATGCTGAGCCTGGGCGGGATAGCGCTGGCCGCTGGGCTCATCTGGGCCGCCGATGCGCGCTTTCTGGCCGGCCCCGCCGAAACCTTTGGCCTGCCCGGCTGGCTCTGGGTGGCGGCGATGGTGCTGCTGTTGGTTGCATCGCTGGCATGGCCGCGGGCGGTTCCCATAAACGGCGACGCACCCGATGCCGCACCAGGCGGTGCCCCCCGTCGCGCCTGGCTGTTGGATGTGATCATTCTGGCGGGGATCGTGGCGCTGGCCTTGGGCACGCGCGTCTGGGATCTGGCCGCCTTGCCTTTCGCCATCCACCCCGACGAGATCCTGACCGGGCGTCTGGCCTACCAGCATTATATCGACGGGCAAGGCACGCCCATCTTCAATACCGTCTGGACCGACATTAATCTCCCGGCGCTCTGGTTCTGGGCGGTGGCGCAGTCGCTGCAATTCGGCGGCGGCACTCTGGCCGCGTTGCGCCTGCCTGCGGCGCTGTTTGGCGCGGCGACGGTCATCCCGTTCTATGGGCTGGTGCGCATGCACTGGGGCCGGGCCGCGGCTATCGCGGGCACCCTCATCCTGGCGGTCAGCGCGTCCAATGTCCACTACAGCCGGGTCACGCTCAATAATATCGTTACGCCTTTCTTCTGGGTCATCTGCTGCTACTTTCTGCTGCGCGGCCTGCGCACGCGCCGCCCGGCCGATTGGGTGCTGGCCGGGTTCGCCGCGGGCCTGAGCGAATACGGATATTACGGCACGCACCTGCTGCCTTTCATCCTCCTGGCTTTCGGCGCCTACCTGCTGGTCATTCACCAGCGGCAAGCCGTCCGCTATCTCGGGCACTTCGGCTTGCTGGCCCTCGGCTATGTGACCGCCTTCGGACCGCTGCTGGCCTACTACACGCAGCACCCCACGCTCTATTTTGGGCGCGGCGCGGGCGTGCTGATGTGGGACCATATCCCCCGCGACTGGGCCGACCTGCAATTGATGTGGAACACGCTCTGGCCGCTGCTGGCCGAGAACCTGCTGGGTATCAGCACGCACGGCAGCCAGGACAGCGTGTACTGGGCGCCTATGCTGCTGCCCGCCGAGGCGGCATTGCTGGCGCTGGGCGTGGCCCTGCTGCTGTGGCGCTGGCGGCAGCCCGCCGCCTTCCTGCTGCTGCTGGTGGGGGGCGGGGTCCTGTTCGTCGGCGGCACGCTGGTACATGGCGTGCCGTTCCTCGCCCACTGGACGCCCGCCGTCCCGGCGTTTTACGCGGCGCTGGCCGTGCCGGTGGGCGCGTGGGTGGGCAGTTGGGCCCGCGGACCGCGCATGCAACCGCTGCGCCTGGCCGGGATGGGCGCGCTGGCGCTCGGCTTGCTGGCGCTGGTCTGGCTGAACGTCGACTTTTATTTCAACCAGTACCAGGCCACGCGCCCGGAGTTTGAACTCCCGGCCGCCGAGGGCCGCTGGGCCGCGAGTCTGGGCCGGGACTATGAGGTGTATTCAGTGGGGCGCACCTGGCAGCCGTATAACCCCGAGCTAATGCGCTATCTGGCGCCGGGCCAGATCGGCGCGGCCCTGGACGATCCGGTAAGCGCGTTGCCGCGCCCCGGCACGCCGGGCACGGGGCTGGCCTTTTTCTTCCTCGCCGATAACCAGCAATACCAGGCGCCGGTGGAGGCGCTCTATCCGGGCGGAACCACCGGCGAGGTACAGAGTCACGGCGGGGTGCATCTGTTCAACACCTATGTCGTGCCGCCGGATCGGGCCGCGGCGGCCTACGGCGTCAAGCTGGAGGTGGCCGCGCCGGACGGTTCTTATCACTGGAGCGGGCGGGTAGACCGGGTCGGGCAGTTGCCGCCGGATGCCCGCGGCCCGTTGCACGCCCGCTGGAGCGGCGCACTGTATCTGCCGCAGGCGGGTCTCTACCGGATCACTGTGAGCGGGCCACCCGCGCAGGTGACGCTCGATGGGCACCCGGTGCCGCCCGCCGGGCAGCAACTGGGGCCGGGCTGGCACCCGTTCGCGGTGGAAGCGACCCTGGCCGCGCCCGCGCCGCTGGTCTTGCAAGTGGCAGCAGGCACGGCGCCCGCCACCGAGGTGCCGCGCGGGCACCTGTGGCCGGTGCCGCCGGCCCTGGGCAAGTAGGTCCTACTGGAGTGTGTGCCTTGCGCCCGCGGCGGGCGGTAGTGTACAATACCACGGCCACCTGGGTGGCGAATAATTTCGCGCTATCGGCGTCGCCGGTGCGGCCACGCCTATTTCACGAGGAGGAGCAGACAGTATGAACAAGCGCAAAAAAGTGGCCGATGCCAAGCACCGGGCGCGCGCGCGCAAAGTGGAAGAGAAGCGCAAGGCCCTGAAGGCGAGCGGTGCCGCCCCGCCCCCCGCGCGGCCTATGGCCCCGCGCCCTGCGCCCCGGCCCCAGGCGGCGGCCCCGCGCCCCGCGGCTCCGCAGGCGACGCACCCCGCGCCCGGCAATGCTCCGCGCCCGGCCCCGCCCGCCGCCGCGGCCCCGCCGCCGCCCGCCCCGCCGGCCCCGGCCCCTGGCGATACGAGCGAAGGCTAGCCCTACTCAGGCCGCCGGGCAGTAATAACAGAGCGGTGCCGCCGATGGGCGCGCACCGCTCTTGCTTTCCTTGTTGTGCGGAGCGCCGCCCGGCCCCTGGAAGGGGCGGGCTACCGGAGACGTGAGCTTGCCTGCGCGGGCTGGATCAACTCGGCATAGGCCGCGCAGGCGGCCTTGGTAAGCGTAGCCCGCGGCTTGAGCCGCCGGGCGGTCTTGGAGGGAACAGGCGATGCAAGAGCAGGAACCTACGCTTACGATTAGGCTGACCTCTGACCAAATGCGGAAACTCCAAGAATACGCAATGCAGTTGGGGATCTCGCCGGAAGAACTGGCCCGCGCCGGTATATCGGAGCTGCTTGATCGCCCGGACGCGGCTTTCCAGCAAGCGCTTGATTATGTTCTTGAGAAAAACGCGGACCTCTACCACCGCCTGGCCTGAAACGGTAGTTGATCTTGTGCGGGCGTCAGGCCGGCTCGCGCCAGCGGCGGCGGCGTTCGGCCAGCAGGCGCGCGACGATCTCGGCGTAGCGGGTGGGGTTGGCGCGGTGGCGGCGCGGCGCGTCCCAGTGCACGCCCTTCTCGCCGTTGCAGCCGGGATGGGTGATGCCCAGGTTCAGCAGGTCGTTCGTGCCGCCCTGTGTGCGCGGCACGATGTGCTCGATGTTTGCGCCCAGGCCGGTGCCCGCGTCAAAGGCCAGCGGGCCGTTGCAGATCAGGCACTTGCCGATCCAGCGGTCGCCCGCGCGCCGGAAGGTGCGGTCGGTGGCTGCGATGCGCGCCATCCATTCAGCCGTTTTCATCGAACAATATACGAATCGGGTCGCATAGGCGGATCGCCTCGTCCGATAGAGGGAGAACAAAGGTTCGAGTATCTGGCATGGTTGTTGCTTTTATAGCAGCAGGCGCATTGCTGTTGCGCCGCGTGTAATCCTTAGTGGAGGGCACACACCATGACAGTTGCACAGTTGATTGTCTATTTGCTGGTGGCGGCAATCGTCGGCCTGATCGCCGAACGGCTGGTCGGCGCCGGTCCCTGGGGTCTGGTCGGCAACATCGTCGTCGGCTTGCTCGGCATCTGGGTGATGCTGAACGTGGTTCACTGGCAGTTGCCCGGCGACCTCACCATCGAAGGCGTGCCGATCCTCACCAGCATCCTCGGCGCGATCATCGTCGATCTGCTGTTGAGCCTGTTATTGCGCGGCCTGGGGCCGCGGCGGGTCTGGCGCCGCCGCTGATCCGGCGTTCTAACTTCCCTCATGCGGGCCGCTCCCTGCGGAGCGGCCTTTTCCATGCCCCGCGCTACCCGCTCAGCAAGCCCCGTTGCACGATCCAATGGGCCAGGCCGAGCGCGGTCAGCATCGGGTTCACGCCGGAGGCCGAGGGGAAGATGCTCGTGTCGCAGACATAGAGGCCGCGCACGCCGTGTACGGCCCCGCGCCCATCGACAACGCCACGCGCCGGGTGGGCATCCATGCGGCAGGTGCCCATCTGGTGGGCGCTGCCGATGGTCATGCGGTTGGGCGCGGCGCCCGCAGCGGCCACTTCCGCCTGGAAGCGGTCCAGCCCGCGCGTGCTGCTCACGCGCAGGGGAACACTGTGCAGGGTCTGCGCCTCGCGGGCGCCCGCCGCCAGCACCAGGCGCGCGCCTTCCTGGCAGCCGCGCACCAGCAGGCGGCGACTCTCGGCGGAGGGCTGGTAGAGGAGCCGGGGCCGGCCCTGGCTATCGAGCACCACCCGCCCCGGCACCCGGTCGCGAACCAGCACCAGCAGCGCGTTATAGTGGGCCAGCCCGCTCATGTAGCCGCGGAAGGCGCGGCCCCCGGTCCATGGGCCGGTAATAGCCGCGAAGCCGGGATAGAGCGGCACGGCCTCGAAGCGCACGCCGTAGCCGTCGCCGGTGAGATCGGCCAGCGCGTTCGAGTAAGCCACCTGAATAGGGCCGCGCCAGGCTTCGACAGGTTCATCAAAGCGCCCGATGACGCCCGTGGCCGGGTGCAGATAGAGGTTGCGGCCAATGGCGCGATGGCGCAGGCCGGAGCGCAATAGCAGCGCGGGCGACTCCAGGGCGCCCCCGGCCACGACGACCATAGGCGCACGCACCGTCAACCGGTGGGCGGGCACGTCCGGCGCGCGCTCCTCGACCGGGCGGCGGACGCGCGCTTCCACGCCCACCACGCGGTCGCCCATCAGCAGCACGCGGTCGGCGTAGCAGTTAGGCACGATCTGCGCGCCCGCGTCATAGGCGTCTTGCAGATAAGTCCGCATAGTGCCCTGCTTGGCGCCCCAGCGACAGCCGAAATGGCAGATGCCGCAGGTGCCGCAGTTGATGGTGTTGCGCGGGTTGCGAGCGTGCTCCAGGCCCAGCGCCGTCGCGCCGTTCCAGACCACGGCGTTGTTCGGGTTCAGCGGGGTGTGGTCGATATGGACGCCCATGCGCGCCTCGACGGCGGCATAGCTCGCCTGAAGGTCTGCGCCCTGCAAGTCGGGCACGCCGGAGCGGGCGGCCCATTCGGCCAGCAGCGCGGCGGGCGGACGGAAGCAGGTGCTCCAGTTAACCGTGGTGCCGCCGCCCAGGGTGCGCCCGGCCAGGATCAGCATCCCGGCGTCGTCGGTGGCGAGGGCGCCCCGGCGCATATAGAGGCGTTCCCAGCCGCGCTCCTCGTCGGCGTCGAAATCGGCCTCAGTGTACCAGCCGCCGGCTTCCAGCACGATCACGCGCCGCCCGGCCTGCGCCAGCAGGGCCGCCGCCACCCCGCCCCCCGCCCCCGACCCCACCACGCAGACATCGGCGTCGAGCACGGTGTCCCGGTCGATTTCGAGCGGACGTAGCGGGTGGGCGGGATTAGCGGGTGGCCCCGGCGGCGGTAGCTTGAAGCCGGGGTAGCCGAGCAATGTGGCGTTCGGGTTGGAACCGGCGGCGGTGGGATGGGCATAAAAGTGGAAGCAGGCCAGGCGTTTGAAGACCTGGAAAGCCTGGCGCAACAGCGGCAGCGGGCTGCCGGCCCAGGCACGCAACACCACCTCGCGCCGGGCCTGGCTGCGGGACGGGAACGGCTGCGCGGAGCCGGTCAGCAGGCACATAGCGGCGGGCTGGCTCAGCAAGTCCAGCGCCTGCCGGATCTGCGCTTGCTGCTCCGGCGTCGTTTCGAGCCACAGGGTCTCTTCCACGGCGGCGGCCACGTCCAGGTCGGCGGCGGAGCGCCGCCAGTAGGCAATCTGGGCGGGGTCGGTCACGCCGGGCGGCGGCTCCAGCGCCGGGAGCAACGTATCACAGACGGCGCGCAGCGTGCCGCGCTTGCGCTCGGTTAAGAAGCCGCGATGATCCATGGTTAGCCTCGCGCGAGAACGTAATAGCTGGCTGTCGACGAACCGCGATGTTCGATCAGCCCGGCGTCGAGCAGTCCTTTCAAGTCGCGTTTCGCCGTGCGCGTGCCCACATGGAAGAAGGACTCGTATTCCACGCGGGTGATGCCGCCGCGGTCGCGCAGCAGGGTCAGCAGGCGGCGCTGGCGGATGTTCAGGCTCTCGATGGTGTCGCGCTCCGGTGCCTCCTTAGAGGCAGGCGCGGGCGGGGCCGGGTCGGTGGCAGGCACATCCTTTGGGATGACGGCGGCAGGCATGGCGGGCGCGACGGGCGTCTCCTCCGCCGCCGACAGGCGCAATTCCACGAAAAGCGATTGGCCGTTGTCGAGGATGCGCGGTTCGGCCAGGCCGGCCTCGCGCATGGCCCGCTGCATCCGCCGAATGCCGGTGCCCTGGCGCTCGATGTAGCCGGTGTGATAGAGCAGTTCGGCCAGTTTCTTGTTGCGCAGGATGGTCGAGCGGGCCATGTTCTCCACGGTCAGGCCGGGTAGCAGCCCGCCGGGCGAGTCGATCTCGATGTGCCGCGCATACAAGAAGACGCGAATGACGGATTCCCTGATCGACAGGTCGCGGTGGACCACGGCGTTGGCGATGGCTTCGCGCACGGCGACGGGCGGGTAGGCGGCCCGCTCCTCGCGGGTGATGCCGGCGATGCGCGCCGGGTGCGGGCTATGCCGCTGCACAAAGGCGTAGGCGCCCTCGATGAGTTCGGGCACGGTGCCGGAGATCTCGGTCTGATCCTCAAAATCGCCCGGCCAGTCGGATTGGAAGCGGGCACAGCGGATGATCATATGCGGGAAAAAGCGCTGCGGCTCGCGGCCAAAGAAGAGGATCGCGGCCACGGTGGGCTGGCCCTCCGGCGTGCGCAGGCCCAGCTTGTCCAGCAGTTCGGCGGTGGGCAGATCGTCCAGGCGCGAGAGGCGGGTTTCGGCGCGGCGGGCGCGGTACCAGGCGATGCGCGCCGGTTCGAGATCGTCCAGGGTCGCGGAGCGCACGGGGTTGTCCTCGTAGGCGGCGATACCGCGCTCATGGAGCATCCGCAGCAGCTCGCGCTGGGTCAGCGGCAGATTCTGTGCGCCCCGGCGGATCAGGTAGCGCCCGCCGACATGGTACACGCCGGGCGCCGCCGCACGCAAGTGGGCGGCCACGACCGTTTTCTCGCCCAGCC